>NZ_NOIW01000276.1:0-306 GCF_002708645.1 Sphingobium sp. IP1 | reverse complement strand
CGCCTTCTCGCCGTGGCTCTACAAACAGCGAAACCTCGTCGAACGATTCTTCAACCGCATCAAGCAGTTCCGTGGCATCGCCACCCGCTATGACAAAGACCCTGCCAACTTCCTCGCAGCCATCAAGCTCATCTGCGTGCGCATCTGGTGCAGTGCGTAATGAGTCTACGCGCTAAAAAAAGCCACCGCGTATTTCGCCAGGGATGCAAAGTGAGATACGCGTTTGTTGCCGAGCATCGTGACCAGTTCAGGGTTCGGTCGATGTGTCGGTGCCTGCGCATCCAGCCAAGCGGCTTCTATGCTTGG
>NZ_NOIW01000028.1:0-58775 GCF_002708645.1 Sphingobium sp. IP1 | reverse complement strand
CAGCGGACCTTCATCGTCATCCCCGCAAAGGGGGCGACATCATCTCGGAATCAGGGGGCGAGTAATTCTCGGAACAGGCGGGCGGCATCATTTCGGAATGAGGGGGCGGCTTCCCTCGGAATCAGCAGGTTGTCCGAGCAGCGGTTCGATTTTCCCCACCAACAGCTGGCATTCGAGGAAATGCAGAAGCGGGTGCTGGAGGCGCAGGCGCGAGTGGGACGGCTCGAGGCAGCATTGGCCGAAGCGGTGGATGCATGGTGCTTCGCGCCGCTGGTCCGCAATCTGCAGGTCCTGCGCGGTATCAGGCTGGTCAGCGCTGCGACGCTGGTCGCTGAAGTAGGCGATCTCACCCGCTTCGACAATCCTAAGCAGTTGATGGCGTATGTCGGCTTGGTGCCGTCCGAGCACTCCAGCGGCGCCCGGACCAAGCGAGGCCGGATCACCCGCGCGGGCAACGCGCAGGCACGAACCATGCTGATCGAGGCGGGCTGGTCGTATCGGCTGCCCGCTCGCGAGGAACGGCGCTACCGTGAGCGGGTCATCGACTTGCCCGAGGACATCCAGGCAATCGGGTGGAAGGCACAGGTTCGCCTGTCTCAGCGCTACCGTCGCCTAGCAGCCACCGGCAAGCCGCAGCCGAAGGTGACCACTGCGATCGCGCGTGAACTGGTCGGCTATGCCTGGGACATCGCCCGTCGGGTGTCACCGGCGGTCGCTGGCTGATCCACGCACAACGATCACGAGAGGAGGCGCCAGCGCATCACCTGCATAGCCTTGGCCGGCGTGCCGCGGGCACCCGACTGTGATGGGCAATCCGCGGTGTACGGTGGGGCAGGTTCGTCCGACGCCCGAACTTAGACGAAGGATAGGCCCAGCGACGGATACGGGTAGTGCGGTAACCAACCCGCGGATGAGAGCGTGATCAATCGTCGTCGATCAGGCGTCCGCGGCACACCCGCCAAGGTCAATGCGAACGCTGGTCTTGCGGCCAGCGAAGGGGTAAACTCGGGCAGTATCTCGGATGGCAGTCATGAGAGCGTATATCTGTGCCCGTTTTATGTGACGCCCCCGTGACGATCCTGCGATCCTTGCCGGGCGTCGGAAGGATCGTCCTCGCCACGCTGCTCGCAGAAGCATCCGATGCCCTGCAACGCAGAGATTATCATGCACTGCGATGTTTGTCCGGCGTCGCGCCGATCACCAAACGCTCCGGTAAGAGCCGGATCGTCATTATGCGCCAGGCCGTTCATGTCCGCAACGGCGTCTATCATTGGGCACGCGTCGCCATTCAGCACGATCCACGCAGCCGCGCAAAATACACAGCTCTACCCGCTCGCGGGCATGGTCATGGGCGCGCCCTGCGATCTGTTGCCGACCGCCTGCTCGCCGTCGCCTGCACAATGCTGCTCAATCAGACCAGCTTCGACCCGGCGCTCGCTTCCAAGACTATCTGAGCGCACCTTCCCAAACTGCATGTCGTTGCGCAGCAGGCTGCGTAGCGTAGCCTCCGGCTGCGCGAAGCGAAGCAGCCTGCTGCGCAACGACATTGGTGCTTGCCAAATGGTGGGGAGTCCCCCCCGCCCCGCAAAAATGTCGATCGGATCATGGTCGCCCCATAATCGAGGCGCGCAACGCTTCTTAGCGCCCCCCGGCACCAGCCAGAAAGTACGAAGGAAACATGAAAAACAAGTGGATGGGTGACTCCAACGCCCAGATTCTTGGGGAACTCAGACGCGTTGAAGTCTTTGCCAGGATAGGCCAGAACATCTCGATGTCAACACGCGATTGGGCGTGGAAAAGGTGCCTCGCGCTTTGGTGTAAAGGCTGAAAGCCGCGCGAGGCCTGCAAAGGACGCTTCATACTCGATAAAGTTCCCTTCCACTCACCAGCTCCGCGCTATACTTGCCCAGTCAAATATCTACATCAAGCACGCAACGCACTCGCCGTCGATAATCAGGGCTGCCAGACGTCAGGCAAGGGACAGTTCCTGATGAGCAACCATCCGCAAACATGGCCGCAACTCGACTGATCAGACACAAGGCGCCGCCGCCCCATCAGGCCCAACGAAAAGCTCAGGATCGGCGAAGAAAGCGAGCATCGATCAATTCGTAGATTTCAGGATTGCGGTACAGATCGAACTTCCTGGCAAAAAGCTTGTCGCTCTCAGCCAGACATTCAATGTCTCGCGCCTTGAAAATGGCGGGATAAGGTGGCTCGGGCCTATCCCAGATCACTAGCCGCAGATCGTCGCCAGCAATTGCGCCGCGAAAGCGCGAATTACCCAGAAGCGTCTGGAAATAGCTTTCATCAGGCAAAAATACATTGCGGAAAAATCGCGGCAAAGCGGGATGTTTGCGCGCGACATCGGCAATAAGCTCGAGTGCCGGCCTTGTGAGCGTCCACCATTGCCCCCCTCCCCAAGGTTCATATCCAAGCGGCAGACGCCGCCGCCAGGGCGATCGCCAGGCCCTTGAACGAAAGCGAACATGAAACCAGTCTACACGCGAGGCTCCGTGATAAAGGCCTTCATGGTTGCTCCAACGATTGGGAGCATGCAGCGGAAAAGCTTCGATAAACTCGGCATCGCCCGCATTTTCGAAGAAAGCGTTGATATGCTCCTGCGACTTGATGGGATAATCCGCACCTGACAACAAGGTGGCGCGATCAAACGCCTCGCCGCTCGCGAGGGCGGAAATTATAAGCTGGTTGGTGGCCTTGACGATCCCATAGCCACTCCAGAAACAACGATGTCGCGGGACGAAATGAATATGCGCCCGCAAATAAGCAAGCTGATGAATCTCCGCATGGACAGCAGCCGAGGTTCGCGCATCAACATGGATGAAGATTGGAGAAGATGGCGGAAGAGCCATGACCAGTCGGCGTATCTGGGCCGGCTGCCCGTGACACAATATCAGATATGCAATTCTCAAGCCTGCCCCCCTGGCTACTTCTGCGTCCCCAGTCCTCGAACAACATATATCGCCACCAATGCCAGGCATGCGATCACAGGACAATCAGCCACCTACCCTGGAGTGCCGGTCCGCCACGGAGACCGAGGTATCAATTTCGCGCCGACGCAACCAGACGCTGAGTGCGCGCGTAACCGGCCGTTCAAACAATAGATAGACCATGAGCCCCGCGCACAGCGAAAGCGCAAACGCACTGACCACCGAAAAAAGGCTGAGCGGCAGCCCTAATTTTGCCAGAATCGCAGGCGGCAGCGGCGCTATCAGGGGATGGATTAGATAGAGGGAGTAGGAGGCCGCTCCCAGAAATAGAAGCCAGCCCGGCAGGCGTGGCGCGAATATCTTCTCCAGTGATACAGCCCCGAGTACTACGCAAGCTGCGAGCAACGTCACCGCCAGCGATTCCATCAGGGTGAGATCGTAAACCTTGGGATAAGGGCGAAAGAGAAGCACAAGTCCGCCAAGCAACAACATGAAGGCCAACCAGCTTGGGAGGCTTTTGCCGGTCTGAAGCCAACGCGCAATCAACATGCCAGCCAGAAAATCCAGAATGACAGGATCACAATAAAGATAGGCAGGCGCTGGCCATGCGTGAGACTTGAACTCCGAGGCAATGGTCAAAACCAGAAAGAGCGCGGGCAGAAGCCGCAGAGGGTGCATCCGCAGCGCCAGCGCAAGTGAGAATAATGCGTAGAAGAAAATCTCTATATTGAGCGTCCAGCCCACCGCCATGAGCGGCTGGACCACGCCTTCAGTATTATAGACTGGAATGAAAAGGAAGGAGCAAAGGGCAACGACCCAATCCAGCTTGGCATGCAGAACGACGGACGGCAGAGCAATCAATGCTGCCAGCTTGACTGCGGTGACAGCCCAGTAAAGCGGTACGATCCGTACAATCCGTCGAGCCGCGAAGCCGCGCCAGACATGCCGCCCTCCAGCGAGCCTGGCGGTGGAAAGCATCATGACAAGACCGCTTATCACGAAGAAAAGACGCACTCCATTGGCGCCTGCTGTATAAAGCGTGAGAGTGGGATCAAGCCGCTCAGACGTATAGAATGTGGAATGCAGCAGCACTACAGCAGCAGCGGCAACGAAGCGCAGTGCCTGTATCGTCGTAAAATGTACCGCTGCCCCCTGTGTCTGAGCCCCCAAAATTCCCCGACCCCTTGCAACATCGCCGCCTCCCGATTGACATCGGGCTTGAGCAGAATCTCACGGTGATTTCTGGCACATTCCCACGCTGCAATATAGGCAAATAATCATCACCATAAAAATCATGCGCATTGAAGATTGCTTCTTCGGTGCAAAAGTCCCGTCCTCAAGTTCAACAATGAGAAATTCTCATCGGCCCTCGTCATGTCGATGCTGCCGGTTGCACCCGAAGCCAAATTCGCAGGAAGGTTTGCAAGGGTCAGAATTGTCTATAATGGGCCTGAGCATCCGGGGCACGTGGGGGCCTACAACTTCGTCGAGGGGCGCACGCACGACGGCCGCAAGTTTCGCATCCTGACGATCATCGACGAGGCCAGCAGGGAATGTCTGGCGTTCATCGTGGCACGGCAGCTCAAGCATGAGGATGTTCCCGCGGCGTTGGCCGACCTGTTCATCTCGCGCGGCCCTGCGGCACATATACGATCCGATAACGACCTATGTTGGGAAGCAGTGGCGGGAACAGGCCAGCAGATCTTGTTTTCCCAAGTGTCATCTGCGCTGATGATTTTTATGATCCAGATGGCTTCCATCGTCAAGGAATGCGCTCTTGACCATAGCAAACACAGGATCCGGCGGCCGTGTAGGTCGTGGTCCTCATCCTTGCGCCGTGACGCGAAAAGACAAGCTGGCATGGCCGACCTCAAGCCGGGCAAGCTGTCCGACGGAATGCCAGTGAAACTGGCAATCACGATCACTCCCGATTTGCAAGCAGCCCTTCAGAGCTAAGCTGTGATCTACGCCCAGACCTATGGCGTCGAAGAGCCGGTCGACGATCTCACACGCGATGCTGGCCGCATTGCTCAAAAGCGACCGCGGGTCCGCGCGGGAACGCGATGCGCGGGGGCGGAGTGAGAAATGATCGAGCGCGCCTGGGAGCAGAAGATCGAGCCGCTGACGGTTCGCGTCTCCACCACCGTTCATATCACGGGCCTTAGCCGCTCACAAATCTATGAGCTCATTGAGTCCGGCGACCTCCAGACCATCAAGGCGGGGCGCGCGACGCTGGTGCAGTATCGCAGCCTCAAGCTGCTGACGGGCAATGTTGTCCCGGGCGCCGGCGAGACGGCCGACTTGCGTCAGAGTCCGCCGGGTACGCCATCGACATAGCCTTCGAACGCGTATTCATTGAGGAAATGGCGCCGCCAGAGAAAGGCGCGATCGACCTCGGCCAATTCTGCTTCGTCGCAGTTGCGCAGCTTTGCAATGTCAATGCTTACAAATGCCCCTCTCTGCTCGACCATGACACCTTCTCCGCGATAGCGAAGGCTCGGCACCTGTGCCGCCCCGGCCACCACAGTGTAAGCGCAGGGTCGCCCTCAGTCGCTCAGCGGAGATACGGTCTTACTTTCCTCCGGAATGAAGGTAACTAGACGGTGCGGCGGCCAGAACACGCGCCGCGGGTCACGCGCCCAGCGTCTCCAGCAGTTTTTCGGACAAGGCACGGAAGGTGAATGGCTTGGCGAGGAGGGCCACCCCCGCATCGAGCTTGCCGTCGTGGACGATCGCGTCCCTGGGGTAGCCACTCATGAACAACACCTTCAGGTCCGGCCGCAGCAGCCTTGCACGATCGGCGAGTTCCCGGCCTGATGGTCCCGGCATGATGACATCGGTCAGAAGGAGGTCGATCCGCTGTTCCTCCCGTTCCAGAATAGGCAGCGCACTCGGTGCGTCCTGGGCCTCGAGCACGGTGAAACCCTGCTCCTTGAGACATTCGACCGCATAGGAGCGAACCCCTTCGTCATCCTCGACGACGAGGATCGTCGCCGCCTTGGGCAGTTGCGAGGGCCGCACGGGCGGGGACGGGATTTCTCCGCTTGCCTGTCCAATGATCCGCGGGAGATAGATCGAAACGGTGGTACCAAGACCCACTTTTGACCTGATCGCGACGTGTCCACCGCTCTGCCGGACGAAACCATAGACCATCGAAAGTCCGAGGCCTGTTCCTTTTCCCTGCTCCTTGGTCGTGAAGAACGGCTCGAAAGCGCGCGCAAGCACCTCCGGCGGCATGCCCGCACCCGTATCGCCGACGTCGATCTTGACCCAAGTTCCCGGCGCCATGCCCGGCGCGGGCCGGGGATCGGTCTCGCCCACCAAGGCATCGCCGGCCCGGATCATGAGGCTACCGCCCGAGGGCATGGCATCGCGCGCGTTGACTGCCAAGTTGAGGAGCGCGCTCTCGAGCTGATTGGCATCGATTTCGACCATCGAAAGGTTGGTGTCGAGATCGAGAGTTACCTGGATCGTCTCGCCGATCGAGCGCTCGAGAAGATCACGCATGCCCTCGACGAGCGCACCGATGGCGACTGGCTTTGGTGCAAGCGGCTGGCGCCTCGAGAAGGCGAGCAGGCGCTGGGTGAGCGCCGCCGCCCGGTTCGCGCCGACCATTGCATTGCCGAGCATCTTGTGAAGCTTGGCGTCGGAATTGCCCGACTTCTCTAGCGCCCGCGCGGCCAACTCGACGCTGCCCATGATGATCGAGAGGAGATTGTTGAAATCGTGCGCGATCCCGCCGGTAAGCTGGCCGATCGCTTCCATCTTCTGCGCTTGCCTCAAGGCTTCCTCAGCCTCCTCTCGTTCAGCGATGGCGTGGGCGATACGCTGCTCCAGCGTGTTATTGAGATCGCGAAGCTTGCTTTCGGCGCGCACCCGGTCAGTGATATCGACCGACGCTCCGATCAGCCCGATCACAACACCATCGTCGCCACGCAGGGGCGCCTTATGCGAAAGCCATATCGCCGGCTGTCCATCCGCGAAGTGGACATGCTCGACGATCTGCTCGCCTATGCCGCTATCCATGATGCGCTGGTCGTTCGCCATGACCGCGCGGGCCTGATCTTTGTCCTCCAGATTCTCGAAATCGGTGCGGCCGACGAATTCCTCCGCTGCCAGGCCCAGGAGCTTGGCAGTGCCGGCATTGCCCATGAGCATCCGCCCCTCCCGATCCTTGGCATAGACAACGCCGGGGACAGCTTCCATAACTGTCTCGAGCAGTCGATGCGCGGCATCGCGATCCTGCTCGAGCGACCGGCGATGCTCCATGTCGAGCAGGACGCCCGGGAAGCGCAATCTGCCATCGCCTGTTCGCTCAACACGGCCGTTGGCCTCAATCCAATAATATTGCCCGTCGGTGCGTCGCACACGATATTGGTGCGCATAGGAGCCGCCCCGCGCAATCACTTCGGCAATGGCGGCCGACAGGCCTTCCTGGTCATCGGGATGGACAGTCTGCGTGATCCGCTCCAGGGGAATGCCGCTGCGGTCTGCGATCCTTTCGATACCGAAAGCTTCGGCGAACTGATCGTCGATGCTGAATTCGTCGGCTTCGATGTCCCACACCCAGGTGCCGATGATCGCACCCGCAGCCAAAGCGAGCTGTACACGTTCGCCATGAGCCAAGGCTTCCGCAGCGCTCTCCTGCGCCGCGCGCTGGATCGCCCTCTGTTGGGTTACGTCCTGGACGACGCCGACCATACGCACCGTCTTCCCGCTGGCGTCACGCTCGAGCTCGGCACGCCGCGCAATGAACCGCACCTCGCCGTCGCTCGGCCTGCAGATGCGATACTCGACATCGAGCATCATGTCCCCGCTCGCACGCCGCGTTTGATCTGAGGCGAGGGTTCTGTCCTCCGGCAGAACGAGCGCCTCAAGCTCCTCGGCCGGCAATCCGTCGGTGACCGCGATCCCGAAGATCCGGCACGCTTCGGCGGTGGGTTCGAGCCAACCGCTGGCGACATCGATCGCGAACACGCCGACATGCCCTGCTTCCTGCGCGCGGCGCAGCCGTTCCTCGGAGCGCCGGAGCGCGAACGAGGCCTCGTGCTCATCGGTCCGGTCACGCAGGACTTTCACGAAGCCGCTGATCGCGCCCTCATTGTCGAGGATCGGTCGCATTTCACCGCTTGCCCAGAAGCGTCCGCCGTCCCGGCGCAAACGCCATCCCTCGCTGAGCCCATGCCCCCTGGCCCGGGCCTGCCGCATCTCTTGCGTAAACTGATCCTTGGTCGCTTCGTCCTCGAACAGACGCTCGAGCCCTTGCCCGGCCATTTCGAGGGCAGTCCATCCCAGCAGCTTTTCCGCGCCCTGGTTCCAGAAGGTAACGGCACCATCGGTGGCGAGCGCGATGATCGCGTAGTCGGTGGCCGCGTCGATCACTTGGCGATAGAAGGCCTCGCTGCGCTCCAGGGCCTTGGCCGAGACATGGCGCGCGCTGACGTCGCTGCCTTCCACGAATATGCCTTTGACCGTCCCGTCCGCGTCCCGGATCGGCTGATACACGAAATCGAGCCATTGCGCCTGAGGCTCTTTCCCATCGCCCGTGTCGAGGAGGATCGGAACGTCGCGCGCCGAATGCGTCTCCCCGCTGGTAAAGACCAAGTCGAGAAGATCGATGAAGCCTTGCTCCACGACTTCTGGAAGGGCCTGGGCGACGGTGGTTCCTACAACTTGCCGTCCGCCGACGACCTGCCGATAAACGGCGTTAGCATATCGGAACTGGTGGCTGGGCCCCCATAGAACGGCAACAAAGGATGGGGAGTGGTCGAAAAGCTCGTGAAAGCGCAGGAGCTCGGTATCATCCGGCGTCATGACATCCCGTTTTGCGATTAGGTCTGCTTGGTACATGGCTCGCCACCTGGGGCGCTGCGCTGGCGACGAGCTTCATGCTTAATCCCCCTGATGGTTCCCCAACCCTATGGAACGCCCTCAATGCCATTTCGTTCCCGGCACGACAGATCACCCGCCGGGAGCATATCCCCGGGGCGCGAGTATTGAACCCGAAACGCGAATGGGGGTTCCCGCCTCCATGCCGATAGACGCCATGATGCCCATGAGAGCCACTGCGTGATGACCTGGTCGCTCGCTTCGCTCTATTTTGCTGCGGAGGCCTTGCATTCATGACAAGTCCGCTAGCCGCGTCCGGTTCGACGCTCTCTCTGCCCTCTTGCGTCATCGCCGTACAGGTCGCTAGGCAGGAGGCCCCGTTCTCGCGAGATCCAGTTCAGTGAAGAATTCAGCTCTAGTTTCCAGCTCACGCAGTCCAGCAGACCGGTGGTCCGTTGTCGGGCTGGTTGTCGGCTTAGTCTTCTTTCTCGTCAGCGGGGCTTCGGCCTATCTGAACATCCAGAACATTCGCGAAAGCGACGGCGCCATCCGTCATACCCACGAGGTCATACTTGCACTAGAAGGCCTCCTTTCGGCAGCCCAGGACGCCGAGACTGGCCAGCGAGGGTATTTGCTCACGGGCAATAATCGCTATCTGGAACCCTACACAGCCGCAGCCGCGAGCACCAGCCAGCGCATGAACGCCCTGGCGGCTTTGACCCGGGACAACCCGGTTCAACGCGAGAACCTGGCGGTTCTAAGACGCCACGTTGACGCAAAGCTCAGCGAACTTAGCGCGACGATAGAATTGAGGCGAGATGAGGGCTTCGCTGCGGCGCTCGCCGTGGTGGCGACCGATCGCGGCAAAACGGCGATGGACGCCATTCGGTCGCAGCTCGAGACGATGGCGCGCGAGGAATTAAGGCTGCGGACGTCGCGCATGGAAGATATGGGCTTGGCGTCCAGGACCGCGATGACAGGCGCGATCATGACCAGCCTCATCGGCAGCATCCTTACAATTGCGATTTTCGTCCTGCTGATGCGCGGCAGCCGCGCCCGCACCCGCCAGCAATGGCTGCAGACAGGGCAGGTCGGTCTCGCCAACGCCATGCGCGGCGACAAGACGATCACGGAACTCGCCGAGGCGGTTCTCGCCTTTCTCTGCGATAAGACAGGTGCCCAGGCCGGTGCGCTCTACAAAGGGGAAGCGGGCCGCTTCCACCGCAATGGCACCATAGGTGTCCCCGGCGACGCCCCGATGCCAGAGACCTTCGCGCTGAACGAGGGCCTTATGGGCCGGGTCGCAGCCGAAGGGAGGTTGATGGCTTTCAACGATGTTCCGCCAGGCTATCTCACCATTGGATCGGCGCTCGGTCGAGACGTCCCACGCCATCTCGTGATTGCACCTGCAAAAGCCGACGAGGCGGTGAATGCCGTGCTTGAACTCGGTTTCTTCGAGCCCGTGGATGACCTCGTCGTCGAATTGCTCGAACAATCGGCGGCCTCGATCGGAATTGCCCTGCGCTCGGCGCAATTCCGATCGCGGCTTCAGGACGCGCTCGAGGAAACCCAGCGTCAGGCAGGCGAACTCCAGGCGCAGAGCGAGGAACTGCGCGTATCAAACGAGGAGCTCGAGGAACAGGGCACCGCGCTCAAGGAATCGCAGGCGCGCCTAGAACTGCAACAGGTCGAACTCGAGCAGACGAATAGCCAGCTCGAGGAACAAACGCAGACGTTGGAGGCGCAGCGCGACGAACTGGAACGCGCGGGCGCTGCCTTGCAGCTGAAAGCCCGAGAGCTCGAACAGGCGAGCCAGTACAAGTCGGACTTCCTGGCCAATATGAGCCACGAGCTGCGCACGCCGCTCAACTCGCTGCTGATCCTCTCAAAGCTGCTCGGCGACAATGCCGACGGCAATCTCTCGGCCGACCAGATCAAGTTCGCCCGGACGATCGAGTCCTCGGGCAACGACCTGCTCACCTTGATCAACGACATCCTCGACCTCTCCAAAATCGAAGCGGGCCATGTCGAGATCCAGCCCGCGCCGGTCCCCCTCGACCGTATGACCGGCGACCTGCAGAAGGTTTTCCAGCCAATCGCCAACGAGCGCGGCCTTACCCTGCAAATCGACCTTCCAGGCGACCTCCCACGAACGATCGAGACCGATCGCCTGCGCCTGGAGCAGATTCTCAAGAACCTCCTGTCGAACGCGCTAAAATTCACCGAACGAGGCAGCGTGCGGCTTGCCGTTTCGCGCGTTGGCGACGACAAGCTCGCGCTGGCTGTCACGGACACCGGCATCGGGATCTCGCCGGAGCAGCAAGCCAATATTTTCGAGGCCTTCCACCAGGCCGACGGCACGATCAGCCGCAAGTACGGCGGCACCGGACTCGGCCTGTCGATTTCGCGCGAACTCGCCCGCCTGCTAGGCGGCTCCATCATGCTCGAGAGCAAGGTCGGCGAGGGAAGCCAATTCATCGTCACCATTCCCCTCGCCTATGATCCTGCGCTTGTTCCGGCACGCAAGAACGCGCCAGCGTCCGCGGCGGAAACGGTCGCGCCGGCCGCGACGTTCAGCGATCCATCCCCAAGGGTTTCGCCCTGGAGCATAGAAGATGATCGCGGCGCACTTGCGGAAGGGAAGCGGGTGCTACTGATCATCGAAGACGACGAGGTTTTCGCGTCGATCGTATGCGATCTCTCGCGCGAGATGGGCTTCCAGTGCATCGTCGCGGCCACCGGCCAGGAAGCCGTCGACCTTGCCCGCGAATTCCGTCCGAGCGCCGTCATTCTCGACCTGGGGTTGCCAGATCAGTCGGGCCTCACCGTGCTCGATCGACTGAAGCATGATGACGAAACCCGCCACATCCCGATCCACGTCATATCGGCGGCCGATCACAGCCAGACCGCCCTGGCGCTGGGAGCCGTGGGCTATCTTCTCAAGCCCGCAAAGCGCGAGCAGCTTGCCGAAGTCCTTGAAGGTCTTCAGGCCAAGCTCGCCTCGCGCATGCGCCGGATCCTGATCGTCGAGGACGACGAGGTTCAGCGCGACGCGGTCGCCAAGCTGTTGCGGACGCAGGATGTCGAAACCGTCGGTGTCGGCACCGCCGCCGAATGCCTCGAGGAGCTACGCCAGCAAACCTATGACTGCATGGTCCTGGATCTCTCGCTGCCCGACGCATCGGGCTTCTCGCTGCTCGAGACCCTGAGCGAGGATGGCGACCACAGTTTCCCGCCCGTGATCGTCTATACCGGCCGCGATCTCTCGGCGGATGAGGAACAGCGCCTTCGCCGCTATTCGAGTTCGATCATCATCAAGGGTGCCAAGTCGCCCGAGCGCCTGCTCGACGAAGTCTCCCTGTTCCTGCACCAGGTGGTTTCCGAACTGCCGCCCGAACAGCGCAAGATGATCGAGAAGGCGCGGCACCGCGACGCCGCGCTCGAAGGGCGGCGGATCCTCATCGTCGAGGACGATGTTCGCAACGTCTACTCGCTGACCAGTGTCCTCGAACCACGCGGCGCCCTCACCCAGATCGCGCGCAACGGCCAGGAGGCGCTCGATGCGCTCGAAGCCGTCGGCGACGATCCGGCCAGGACGATCGACCTCGTTCTGATGGACGTGATGATGCCCGTCATGGACGGCCTCACGGCCACCAGTAGGATCCGCAACGATGCGCGCTGGTCCAGGCTGCCGATCGTCATGCTGACCGCCAAGGCCATGCCTGACGACCAGAAGAAGTGCCTCGCAGCCGGCGCCAACGATTATATGGCCAAGCCTATCGACGTCGACAAGCTGTTGTCGCTGGTTCGCGTTTGGATGCCCCGCTGATGCGCGAAACCGTCGAGGACATCGAAATCCAGCTCCTGCTCGAAGCACTCTTCCAGCAGTACCACTACGACTTCCGGCACTATGCCCGCGCCTCGATCAAACGGCGCCTCGTCCAGGCCCGCGGGCAGCTTGGCTATGCCAGCTTCTCGGCCATGCAGGCGGATCTTCTCCACGACGAGACGATGCTTCCGCGCCTGCTCAATTATCTGACGGTGCAGGTCAGCGAGATGTTTCGCGATCCTGCCTATTTCCGGGCGCTGCGCGAGAAAGTGATCCCGCACCTGCGCACCTATCCCTCGCTCAAGGTCTGGGTGGCGGGATGTAGCAATGGCGAGGAGCTCTATTCCCTCTCCATCCTGTTTCGCGAAGAAGGGCTTGCCGACAAGACCCTGTTCTACGCGACCGACATCAATCCCGCCGCGCTCAAGGCGGCGGAGGCGGGCGTCTATCCGCTCGACCTGATCCGCACCTATACCGAAAATCACCAGAAATCGGGCGGGCACTCATCGCTCTCTGACTATTACACTGCGGACTATGGCCGCGCGGTGTTCGACAAATCGCTGCGCAGCCAGGTCGTTTTCTCTGATCATAGCCTTGTCACCGACGCCGTGTTCGGCGAGATGCACCTGATCTCCTGCCGCAATGTCCTGATCTATTTCGACCGCGTGTTGCAGGACCGGGCGGTGGGACTTTTCCGGGAGTCCCTCGCACGAAAGGGCTTCCTGGGCATCGGCGCGAAAGAGAGCCTGCGCTTTTCCGATCATGCGAGCGCCTTCAGCGAATTCGTCGCGTCCGAGAAGATCTACCAGAGGAACGAGCCATGAGCGAAAGGGCGATCGTCATCGGCACATCGGCGGGAGGCGTCCAGGCCCTTTCCCGTATCCTGCCCGGTCTGCCGGCGGGGTTGCCGATGCCGGTCCTCGTCGTCGTGCACGTGCCGCCCCGCAAGCCCAACGCGCTGGTCGAACTCTTTGCCAAGAAGTGCCCGCTCCCGGTCAAGGAGGCCGAAGACAAGGAGCCGCTCGCCAACGGCATCATCTACCTCGCCCCGCCCGATTATCATCTGCTGGTCGAGACCGAGAGCTCGCTCGCATTGTCGTCCGACGAGGTCATCAATCATTCGCGACCAGCGATCGACGCGCTGTTCGAGACCGCCGCCGACGCATTTGGGCCAGGGGTGACGGGAATCGTGCTGACCGGCGCCAATCATGACGGCGCCGCCGGGCTGAAAGCGGTCGGGCTCGCCGGCGGGACCGCGATCGTCGAAGATCCCGCCAGCGCCGAAGTGCCGACCATGCCCGCTGCCGCGCTCGCGGCATGCCCGACGGCCAAAGTCATGACACTCGACCAGATCTCCAACTTCCTGAAAGAGACCGCAGCGCAATGACGCCACCCGACCACCCTATCCGGTTCCTGCTGGTCGATGATCTCGAAGAAAACCTGCTTGCGCTGGCTTCGCTTCTCAAGCGCGACGGGCTCGACTTCCACACTGCCAAAAGCGGCGAAGAAGCGCTCGAGCTCATGCTGGTCCATGACTATGCCCTCGCACTCCTCGACGTCCAGATGCCGGGCATGGATGGCTTCGAACTTGCCGAGATCATGCGCGCGAACGACCGGTCGCGTCACATCCCGATCATCTTCGTTACCGCCAGCAATGCGGGCGTCTCGCGGCGCTTCCGTGGCTATGAAGCCGGAGCGGTCGATTTCATCCAGAAGCCGATCGAGGCCGATGTCCTGCGGTCCAAGGCCAATGTGTTCTTCGACCTCTACGACCAGCGGCGGCAAATCGTCGCGCAGCGCGATGAGCTTGCGGCACAGCGGGATGAACTCTCCGCTTTGACGGAAGCCCTTCAGAGCGCCCATCGGCAGAAGAACCGCTTCCTCGCCGTCCTCGGCCACGAACTGCGCAACCCGATCGCGGCGCTTGCCGCCGGCGTACAGCTTCTGGAGAAACGGGAGGGAACCGACGCCGCGCACAAGATCCGAACCGGCATGGATCGCAGTCTCAAGCATGTGACGCGTCTCATCGAAGACCTGCTCGATATCGCCCGCATCGACCAGGGCAAGATTTCGCTGAAGCAGGAGCGGATCCGTCTGCAGGAGGTGCTTGCTTTCGCGGTCGAGACGGCGCAGCCCGCGGTAGAGGCCGGCCGGCATTCTCTCCGACTATCCATAACGTCTGAACCGATCTGGCTGGAAGCCGACCCGGCCCGTGTTGCCCAGATCATCGGCAATCTTCTCGGCAATGCCGCGAAATACACGCCTCCCGGTGGTGAGATTGGTCTTGCGCTCCGGCAAGAGGGTGACTGGGCCATCATGGAGGTCAGCGACAATGGCATCGGCATTGCGCCCGAGCAGCAAAGCCGAATTTTCGAGATCTTCGAGCAGGTGGAACGGAGCGGCCCGGCCGGTCAGGACGGCCTGGGCATAGGTCTGGCTCTGGTCCGGCAGCTTGTGGATCTTCACGGTGGCACGATCGCGCTCACGCGCAGCGCTCCGACCGAAGGCAGCACTTTCGAGGTACGGTTGCCAACGTCTGCCTGACCCAGATTAATCAAACGTCCGGCAATTTCCTTAGGTTGCTACATTCCGCCTCGCATCCCAGCGCTGGGCCGCGTCCTTCCATGTCTTGGACGTGGGACGTTTGAAACCTGTTTGGCCGAACCTGCCGTAGACCATGTCTTCCGGCACATCGCAGTTGAAGCGCTGGGTGTTTCCTGAACTCGACAAGGCCGCCAGCGAGACTGCACCGAGAACGGCGACGGCGCTCATAAGAAGGGTCGAACCACCGTGGTTCCATCCGCAAAACAGCACTCCGGCAATACTGGCGATGGGAATCGGAGGTGGCGATAGCCACACAACTGCAGAAAAAAGACGCTGTAATGGATCCGGCTATACCAGGCTGCCAGACTGTCGCGCTTCCCAGGCAACCTTGGGTGCAGGGCCGCTAATCCATATTCAGCATCGCCCGAAGCTCATTCTCTCGGCGGTGGTGAAGCGTAAGAAGCCATTCGTGGACGGCGATCGCGGCATCGGCGCAATCTCCTGCGGGATCAAGACGGCTATAAGAGGCGATGATCTGCGCGGCTCACTCCTTAAAAAGGCCAACCGTTATGGCGCCTTGCCAGTGCCCTATGTGATCGCGGCAACGCCGCAGGAGATGCTTCGGGCGGGCGCGACCTGCTCGACGCGTTTCTTGGATCGACGGTCGGGATCTGCGCTGGACATCGCGGGGAAACGAAGGCACGTGGGAGAGCAGCCGGGACAATAACGGGATGCTGAATGGAGCTTCACTCGGATGCACCACTCTGATGGTCTTCGACCTGCCAAGTTCGCAACCTCCAATTTGTTGGTGTTGCGATGACCGGTTGAATCCGCCCAATATCTTGCGATGAACTATACCCAGCGCATGGCGGAAGCCAAGCTCGTTGCCTGGGTGGGCAGCGGCCATTCCTATCACAATACATTAGCTGAGACGATCGACAGCCTTTACAAGCCGAGGTCATCTGGCGGCGTCGGCCATGGCCAAGCGTTTCGGCCGAGGAAAATGGCAAGGCTGCGCTGGGTCGATTGGTACAACACTGATCGGCCCCTGGGCCCTATCGGGCACAACCCGCCCGCTGAGGCCGAGGACAATTACTATGCAGCCCTCGAGAACCTCTATATGGCTGCATAGCCCAATGAAAACTGCCTCCTGAAAAACCGGAGCGCTGCAACCCTTCCGCGGAGCAGGTGCGCACTTTGGTCGGCGACCGACCGACAGCTTTTTCCATCCGCGACCGATCCCAAGCCTTGAAAGAGGACGGGCAGCTATCGCGCACGGCCAGCGAAAGCTTCTCAGTCCGCGACCGATCAAACCCCGTCCTTCGCTCGTTGCCCGCAGTCACCGGTGGCTCTGGCCGCTTGGGAACCCGCCCTCGTGACAGATGAGGAAGAGTGACATCTCCCCCTGTGCCTTGGTCAAGATTAGAGCACGGCATCAGGCGCCCCGGCACGGCGCGCCTTTGCATCCACTGCACTCCCATCTCTCAACCAATCTCGATACTCCATGGTATTCGCAACCATCGTCGACTGATCAAGCAACAAAAGTCCCACCTTGCGCGCGAGGCCCGCCCCATCCTGGATGACCCGGCTTTCAAAAGTGATGCCGCACGCGCTGCGTGGCACGAAGAAGCCGCTAGGGTTGCCCCACCCAACCGTGCTGGTTGCGAAGTCAGCTCTTCTGAGGCGATCCGAAGCATCGGCACCAAGCAGCACTTCCGGAACGACGTGGTAATTCTCAACACAAGGATCCAGTGTCGGCCTGCTCGACGGAAGATTGGAAAGCAGCTTACCGAACCCCGAAACGCGCTTGCCGTCTGCACGCCAGTGAATAAACTGCTCGGCAGGCCGCCCGCCTGTGTAAAGGCGGCGATAGATTTCGAACCCGGCGGCATCGCGCGCAGCATCAAAGTAGCCGTTCGCCAGCGGCCCGGCACGATCGTCGAAGGAAATGCCCCGGTAGACACCTAACACTACAGGTTCTGAAGGCGGGTAACTCAGCCAGACTTTTACATACTCAATCGAATGAGCCGACGCGTCAGTCCGCGACGCTGTCAGCCAGATAGGCAGAGTGGCCGTTTCGAGCCAGTTGATCGTTTTGGTGTGGCGCTCAACATCATACCCCGCAGCCTGGAGAATCTTGGCGGCTTCGTCGGCTCCCAAGCCCAGATGAAGCCCCGCAACTTCAAATTCGGAGCCCGTCGCGCCCTGCGCCATGCCTCCACACAAACCGGGCAACACCACGGCGCCAAACAAAATTGCCACCTGCGCTAGCCGCGCCAATATGAGTTGTGGGAGCGAGAACCATGTGCCCATTAATGCCTCCGATGAGATTGCGCCACGGGCAATTAGGATCAACGGTGATATTTAAAATTGCAATCCCTCCATTGCCACTTGACCGGCAGCAAGCGTTGGCGGTCGAGGAAGAAACAGCTTCATTTTCAGCTCTCATCTCAACATGGCAGTTGTTTCCAGGTTCAAAATACGAAACTTCAATCATTTTATAAGAGATTATTAGGCCTACCCAGATTTGAATCAGAATGCATGCATTCTTACTGTTAAAAATTCACAGACCAATATCGGAAATGGTTTAAGAAGTGCAAAGGCGGAACTTCTTATTGGGCGATCGGCCCAGACGTCCAGCATGCTTCATCTTGCAGGCAGCAACAGTCCGCATGAACCTGCGCGATGACGACCATGCATAATTCTTTAATATCTGAGGCCTAAAAGTCTTCTGGAAACACCATCTTCAGCGGGAAAATCTGGGGGCATTATGATTCGAACAGCGGTTTACGCAGCCGTATTTGCAGCATCATCGGGCGCCTATGCCCAGACCGAGGGCGCGCTGCCCGCCAGCACGCTGATCACCGTCACGCCGAACGAAGAAATCACTTCCAAGAAGGTGGAGGTGGGAACACGGGTTCTATTTTCGGTAGTCAATGACATCGTTGAAAACGGCGTAGTTGCGATTCCGCGCGGTTCACAGGTCGCAGGAACAATTGCCTGGAAGACCGGCAAGGCCATTGGCGGCAAGTCAGGCAAGTTCGAAGTGAAGTTTGACAGCGTGAACGTTCGCGGCAGGAATTATGCGCTGCGGGGGGTACATCGCCAGGAGGGCAAGGGCAATACTGCGGCAGCGCTGCTAGGTTCAATATTAGTAAGTGGGCGATCGGCGCAGATGCTGCCGGGGCAAATGGCGAACGCCTTTACCGCTGAACCGATCCCATTCGCAGTCGCACGCTATGCGCCAGCAGGCGCAGCGCCCGCCGTCGCAGCAGCGCCTGCCGCAGAGCCCGCACGCGCCCAGGTGCGCGCTCAAGCACGCGCGACAGCCACTAAAGCCCCACGGCCAATGGTCGACAAGTCCCTGGAGATCAATCCGCGATAAATATTGTAGACGACATCACTACTGCCCCGCGACGCTCGAGCGTCGCGGGGCTTTATTGCGTTTAATCAATCATGGAGTATCGTTTCGCGCCTGCCCGCCTCCTGTTCCAAACTCGCGCTCCTCCTGCCTGATCGCGATGCGGTGCGTCCCGCCCATCTTCCTCAACCAGGAAATCAACGGACGCTCGACAAACAGGAAAATTCCGATTGTCGCAGCCAGCGTCAAGAGGATCGTAATACCTAAGGCGATCAGCGGCGGCGCATCCAGCCCAAGCTTTGCGCGAA
Source organism: Sphingobium sp. IP1 (assembly GCF_002708645.1). NCBI lineage: Bacteria > Pseudomonadati > Pseudomonadota > Alphaproteobacteria > Sphingomonadales > Sphingobiaceae > Sphingobium > Sphingobium sp. IP1. The sequence continues at coordinate 39,956 of NZ_NOIW01000028.1, read as the reverse complement.
TAGCCAATATCCCCGCCAGCAAGTGCAAGTGAAATAGGTAGATGGAATAGGATGCATCTCCCAGCAAGCGCCCGATCCTGGTCAACCAGCCGTTCACACAGACCAGTCGTGCGCCCAATTCGACAAGGAGCGCGCCCCCTACCCCCATGAAAAGCACCGAAGGTAGGGTCTGGATGGCAACACCCAGATACCACCATGCTCCCACCAGCATCACAAAAAGCGTCAGCATCAGAAGGAAAGGATGGACGCGCGGCAATATAGGCGAACGGGCTCCATATTTTACCCATGCCGTGCCAATCAGAAGGCCCACGCCGAACTCTATGTTGACCGAGCTCATCACGATTGACCAGAAACTGTCGATATAGGCAGTCGTTGCCCAGAAAGATCCCAATGACGCGACGAAGGCGACGGGCGCCAGAACCCAGGCCAGGATCAACCAACGCCAGGCCGGCCACGCGATAAAACAAGTGGCAAAAAGAATGTAGAACAGGAATTCCTGACGCAATGTCCAGATTATGTCTGGCTTCACGTAAGAAAATGGCAACAGGAAAAAGGCTCTGAGATAAGCACCCACATCAATTAAATCGCGTGCGAACAACTTCTGGAGCAGAGCGTATGAAATGATGGCGATCCACATCATCGGCACGATGCGAAGGAAGCGCTTGCGCATGAAATCCCCAAGCGAAAGCGCTGGTCTGAGCCCTTCGCCCCTGAGGGCAACAACCGGCATGATGAACCCGCTGATAACGAAGAATATGTCTACGCCGAGCGATCCACTTTCCATCGCACCGCCCCAAAGGGAGAAGCCACCATATTTGGGGTCAGCCAACATGGCTGCACCATGACCGAACACCACGCCGAGCGCGCACAATCCGCGCAGAAACTGAATGCCAACCAGTTCCTCATGTTTCCTCATGATCCCCTCCCAGCGCCGCGCATCTTTCTTCCCCAGCAAGCCGTTCGTCATGGCGCCTTCCAGTCAGATCGAACGATTGATCACCAAAAAATGCGCGCGCAAGCGCAAGGCTGAACTAGCAGGGGCATGTCCATCAGATCACACCCCACCCAACTCCCACCCCGTCCCATGATGACGCAGTCATCCGCTCGATAACGGCAGGGCGGAAATCGCTAATTGATCCAATATTGACCACTATCGGATAGCCAGTCAGCCCCGCGCCTTGACTATGCGCATCAGGTCGTCCCCCGCCTGCGACCGTTTAGTCTTGCGAACGCGTCGCCCCGCCACTGATCGAGTGAAGGCCACAGTCAACAGCAGGAAAACGCCCACCATGGTATCACGTGCGAAGAGCGAACTTTCAGTGACATTATGTCCAATACAGAAAATGAGCATCGCCGCGATCAGTGCGCCTTCCTGTGGCTTGATCGTTTCATCGGCAAGGAGGGTCCACAAAGGCCAGACGACCAGCGCGAAAACTGAAAGCAGAAGCCCGGGAATGCCAACAGTCACCAGAAGGTCAAGATAGCCATTATGACCCACGGCAAGCTGGGTCAGAAAGCCCGTGCCATATTGATAGACCGGACTATAGGCCCCGATATCCCAGAATGATCCAAAGCCAGCCCCGGTCAAAGGGTGCTCGATGGCATAGCGCACCAGCATGTTCCAGATATAACCGCGTCCTGTGAACGATGAGGGGGCCAGATAATTGAAGATCAGTATATCCTTGTAGGCGCTCAAAATCATCCAGCCCAACGATGCAAGGATGACGATTGCCGGCACCGCATAATTGCGAAAACGCCTGGAGTAGAAAATGAATGTAGCGCCAGCCATGCTGGCCAGCACGACCATCCCCGCCGATGTTTTGGATTGCGAGCGAAACAGAAAATATCCGGCCAGCAAAATGACGACAAAGCGCCACGACTTCGATATCTGCTTGGCATCAAATAGAAAGATAATGATGGTTATTGCACAAATTGCACCAGCATTATTCTTATGCACAAGGAATCCGCGCCAATTCCCGATAAGGGCCGTCGACATGGACGCGTCCTTCATCATGTGAATTCCGGTCATGGGGTCGACAAATACAGTGATATAATTTGCGACCAGAGCGACGACCAGAACCCCCCGCATGATATCGAGCGTGGAGCGATAGCCCATCTGCTGGACCAGAAGAAATGCCGTCCAGACAACAAGCGTTGTAAGAAGCAGGCGTCGTACCGCAATATCTGGTGCGATCGCCCACGCAATACTTAGCCAGCACCAGCCCAGTGCAAGCAGCACAGGGATCGGCATCGCAATCAGCTTCCAGCGCGCGATGGCCGGGCGCGCGCCATAAATGGCAAGGGCAAGGACAAGCAAATAGCCGATCTGCCGTTCAGAACTGCCCTCGCCCGTCAATGGCAAGTCGCTATAGGTCAGATATGGCATGACCAGCGTCACAACCAGCAAGAGACAGGTCGCCAGATAAAGCGCCCATTCCCGGCGGCTCCTCCTGGAGATCGCGACGAAAGATGCAGGTCCATTATCCTGCAACTGATGTAAAAATGAGCGCGAAGATTGCTGTGCATCGTCCATGATCAACGGTCCTAGCCGGCTTTTTCGCCACAATCACGCATTGGATGATCCATGCAAGAATTAGTTCGCATGGCCGCTTCCGCTTTGATCATCGATATAGAAGTACTGGCCCACTTCCGCCGGCTCATCATCGAGCTTGAACCCGAACACATCCAATCTTGCGCAGCAAGAGCATGGGCAGGGACTGACTGCCCATGCTCGTGCCGCCCTCCCCCCGGACGCGACACACCCCCAACCCTGCGCCTGCACGCACCAAGGCTTCAATGGGGTAAGTCATTATGGTTCCATTATATCAAAGCCAGTCAGGCCGCGACCGACACTGCGCCAAGACCAAGTTCGGCCTTGGCGAAGTCGCGGATATGGAAGCCAATATCTTCGCGCTCCAACGCCAGGGCAAGGTTCGCCTCGACATAGCCGGCCTTGGAGCCGCAGTCGAAACGACGGCCATCAAAGGTGACACCATGGAAGGGCTGCTTGCCGATCAGCGACGCCATGGCATCGGTCAGCTGGATCTCGCCGCCCGCGCCCTTTTCCTGGGTTTCCAGAATCTTCATGACGTCGGGTTGCAGGATATAGCGGCCGGGTAGGATGAGGTTGGAAGGGGCGGTGCCAAGCTTGGGCTTTTCCACCAGGCCCTTAACTTCAGTCAGGGCGCCGTCGCGCGCGCCCGGATCGATCACGCCATAGCTGGGCGTCTGGTCCATCGGGATTTCGAGCGCGCAGACCAGATTGCCGCCGACCTTTTCATAGGCCTCGACCATCTGCTTCATGCAGCCATTGCCAGGCGCGCCCTTCATGAACTCGTCGGGCAGGATGATAGCGAACGGTTCGTCACCGACGATGTCGCGGGCACACCAGATGGCGTGGCCAAGGCCCAGCGGCTCCTGCTGACGCAGGAACACCGCGTGGCCGGGTGCCAGGCGCGTCCCTTCGAGCGCCGAAAGATCCTTGCCGCGCTCTCGCTGGGTGATCTCGCATTCGAAGGCGATGTCGAAATAATCCTCGATCGCGCCCTTGCCGCGCCCGGTGACGAAGATCATCTGCTCGATCCCGGCCTCGCGCGCCTCATCGACGGCATATTGAATCAGCGGACGATCGACCACCGGCAGCAATTCCTTGGGCACCGACTTGGTGGCGGGCAGGAAGCGCGTGCCAAGACCGGCGACGGGGAAGACAGCTTTACGGATCGGCTTGTTCGACATGATACCCCATTCTCATGAATGATCAAAGAATCACGACATGACCCAGTCACGTCATCGGCCAATAATGGCCATTCCTTTTCCGACCCGCATTTGTCCGCATCCAAGGAAGCAAACATGACGCCGATCAAAATGCATTGCGATGAACGATGACCCCGAGCGTACGAATTAGGATCGACGCATCGAGCCACAGCGACCATTGGCTCAGATATTCAAGATCTGCCGCAAGTCGGTTCTTTAGATCAAGCTCCCTGGCAGTTGCACCACGGTGACCACGTACCTGCGCCAGCCCGGTGATACCCGGCTTGCACGCATGGCGATGCCAATATGCAGGGTCCACCTCCCAGAACAACTTGTCCTGAGCGGTGGAGTGAACAGCATGGGGACGCGGCCCGACGATACTCATATCCCCCGTCAGGACGTTGATCAGCTGGGGCAGTTCATCGATACTGGTCCGACGAATCAAACGCCCCACGCGAGTGACACGATCATCATCCCGAGCGGTAGAGATTACGCCACCCGTATCGCCACGATCATCTCGCATAGAACGAAATTTATAGATTCTAAACAGCTTGTTCTGACGCCCGATACGGGGCTGACGGAAGAAGATCGGCCCCTTGCTGTCGAGCTTGATGGCGCACGCAGTGAGCAAAAGTAGCGGCAGCAAAACCAGAATCGCTGCCGATGCAAAGAGGATGTCGAACATCCTCTTGACCATCCGATCGGCCAGTCCCAGCGGACCACTGGCAACGACGAGGGTCAGTTCATCACCCACCCGGCCAATACCCAGGATCGTGCCATCATCAAGCTCAGTTGCGACAATCTCTGCATGGACATTCATGCCATTGAGAATATGGGTCCAGCGAGCCCGGCGATGGGGATGGCAGCGCACCACAGCCCGGTCAGTACTACCAACCAATTGCGCCAGCTCATGATAGCCGGCAGGATCATCGGTTTCGATATCCCAACTCAGCCGCACGGCCGGCTGGTTCTGCGAACCATAAAAAAGCACCTTCTCACCAAGGTCATCAATTTGAACGGTAGCCAGCAGCTCCCCATCGAGAGCGCGACGTGAATAGCTCACAACCGCAAAACGCCCGAACATCAAGAAGAATAAGGCAAGGAAGCCGCCTAGCCCGACCTGTACGCGCGAAACATCATCACTCTGCTGGAGGACGAAAAGCAACATGAGCAGCAGCCCCATGCCCACGGCAAAAGCAACCGACGCCAGGCGCATCGAGGTTGCTCGCTGGGTAAGTGCCACGCCCCAAAATGCCTGCAGCACCATTCCACTCAAGAAATAAAGTGGTGTTACGGCGAACGCGAAAGAAACAGGCTCAACAAATGACGCGCCAAAGCGGACAAAGCCAGCCAAAAATGCTGCAGCGAGAATCGCAGCCACGTCCGCCACCAAAAGCGCACAAGTAAGCCGCACGCGCAAATGCGATTTTGCAATTCGCGATTTTGCTCCGGGTCCCGTAATCTGAACCCCCTCGATCGCAACAACATGATTCATTAGACTCTCCGTCTAATTAACCCAACCACCCCAGCGCGACCCAAGAATAATTTGAATCGCTTATGATCATGCTGCATTACGATATCAAGCATTTTCTGCCGCTTTTCCAAGCGACAGAATATCCGACTCGCGTGATTAAATGCATGGACTCCAGTTCGTTAGAATCCGACACAATGCGCATGAAGCCAATCCGCCACGATATTTTTGCTTCATCGGGATATTTCCCGGATTGACGAAAAAATCGATCATTGCGCGCCATCGCAATATATATTCGCGATACAGCGAAAATTTCATCCGGCTCGCGACGAAGCGCGCTGGATATTTCTATCCTATTGGCCCAATGAATCTGTGACTTGGGTCACACGACAGAATTTTCGGGCACTCGATATTCATCCACAAATGCAGCCATCAGGCAGCGCATCCCTGAATCCGACCATTTCTTCAAATTAATCGCCGATAACTTTTCCCGGAACATGACCCCGACAGATTTTGCGCTGGCCAATAAATCATCTTCAGTGATAGCTGCAGCGCAACATAGTCCAAGATGAGCAGGCGCCGTCCGCCAGAGGAGCTTCATGCAAGCCATTTCCCTTAGCCGCTTCCTTATAGAACAGCAGCGACTGAAGGAGGCCCTTCCAGCAGAACTGCGGCTCTTGATCGAGACAGTTGCGCGCGCATGCAAAACCATAAGCCATGCCATATCCAAGGGCGCACTGGGCGAGGTGCTGGGCAGCCTGGGAAGCGAAAATGTCCAGGGCGAAGTGCAGAAGAAGCTCGATGTCATAGCAAATGAGCTGCTGCTCGATGCCAATGAATGGGGCGGCCATTTGGCCGCCATGGCTTCGGAGGAAATGGAAACCATCCATCGCATCCCGAACCGTTACCCTAAGGGAGAGTATCTGCTGCTGTTTGATCCGATCGACGGATCGAGCAATATCGATGTAGCTCTTAGCGTTGGCACGATTTTCTCTGTGCTCAAGGCCCCTGAGGGGAGCGCCGGCAGGGAACTGACAGAGCAGGATTTTCTGCAACCCGGCAATCGCCAGGTTGCAGCCGGTTACGCCATATATGGGCCGCAAACGTTGCTCATGCTGACCATCGGGGCTGGCGTTTACGAATTTACTCTTGATCGTGAAGTGGGATCATGGCGCATGACAGATGGCCCACTGCAAATGCCCCAGGGCAATCGTGAGTTCGCGATCAATATGGCACGTCGGCGACAATGGCCCCCAGCTATAGCAAATTATATTGAGGAACGAATTCTTGGAGCTGAGGGGCCATTGCGCAAGGATTATAATATGCGCTGGACCGCCTCGATGGTGGCCGACGTCCACCGCATCCTCAAGCGAGGTGGCATCTTCCTCTACCCAGCAGACGCGCGCAGTGGCGGCAGCGCGCGTCTTCGCCTCATGTATGAAGCAAATCCGATGGCACTGCTCATCGAGCAAGCCGGAGGCGCTGCACATGATGGAGAACAAAGGATTCTCGACATCATTCCTGCGACCCTGCATCAGAGGGTAGGCGTGATCCTGGGAGACCAAAGAGAAACCGACTTCGCCCGTACATAGAGCCACCACGCCATCGACCACCCAGAGCCAACGCCTGCCCGCCGATCGGTTCCAGGTCACACCGTATGATGGAGACAGACAGGCGCTGCTAGTCCGTGTGGGACAGCTTTCCAGGTGAGAAGTATCCAGTCCGATCAATGTGTTGCCTGCGGGGCAGTGTGACAAACGCCTACACTGCCCCACGGGCCGAACGTCCTGCTGGAGCGTGCGTCGGCGGTCGATCGGCCGATCTGAAAGTGCCTTTCGTAATCGGGACGGTCGGAAATTGGCGATGCGTCGGCGGTTGGCACTGCGGGGTCGGCTGATAGCGTTGCTCTAGCGAAACAGCGACGGAGACGAACGATGGAGTATTTCTGCGGATTGGACGTGTCGATGGACAATAGGGCGGCGTGTGTGGTCGATGACAAGGGCGAGGTGCATCTGCGCACGTCGGTCGTGACGGATGCGGAAGCGATCCGTGCCGCGCTCGAACCCTTCCTATAGCGCCTGCGCCGGGTCGGTCACGAAGCGGGCGCGTTGTCGCCGTGGCTGCATCCCGAGATGCTGCGCCTCGGCCTCCCGGCGATCTGCCTGGAAACCCAACATGCGCGCGCGGCGCTCAAAGCGCAGCGCAACAAGACGGACGCGGCCGACGCGCTCGGCCTGGCGCATATCATGCGCACCGGCTGGTTCCGGCAGGCGCATATCAAGAGTGAGGGCTGCTACCGGATGCTGATCCACCGGCGCAACCTCAAGCGCAAGTTCCTCGACCTCGAAAACGTCATTCGCCTCTCGTTGAAGGCGTTCGGGATCAAGCTGGCGGGCACGTCGCGCGGCAAGTTCGCTGCCGTCGTGCGCGAAATGGTGGCCGACGATCCGCTGACCAGCGAACTGATGGACGCGATGCTGAAAGCCCGCGCGGCGCTGTGGAAGGAATATTGCCCGCTGCACGACATGGTGGTGAAAGCCGTCGCCGGCAGAGAACTGTGCCGGCGCTTCCTGCAAATCCCCGGTATCGGCCCCGTCACCGCGCTGAACTTCATGACCGCGATCGAGGATCCGTCGCGCTTCCGCCGCTCGCGCGACGTCGCCGCCTACTTCGGCCTGACGTCCCGGCGCTGGCAGTCGGGCACATCGATCGACGTGCAGGGCCGCATCAGCAAGACCGGCGATCCGGACGTGCGGCGTTCGCTGTACGAGGCGGTGCAGGCGCTGATGACCCGATACCGGGCAAGGACAAGGTTCGCGCATGGGGCATGTCGATCGCCAAACGGTCGAGCCAGCGCAAGGCGATCGTCGCGGTCGCGCGCAAGCTGGCGGTCATCATGTACGCCATGTGGACCGATGGAACCTTCTATGTCGGCGATCCCGATGCCGACGCGAAGGACACCGTGACGCGGGCCGCGCGCAAGGATCGCAAGCTTCTGGGCGCGCACGCATGAGTATGCTCGGATCAACTCAAATGCCGCTGCTCGTCATGGTGACGGACGCCTGTTGGGCAAAGGAGCTCCGCTTCGGCGGATGAGGACTGGTGCAGACCAAGGACACGGGACGCACGATATCTTGCCTGTGGCCGACACCCTTCGGGGCCCGTCGGACCACGCCCGAGTGCCTGTGATGTGGCCCCGTGAATCCGATCAGAGGATGCGCCGCGACGGTTCGGACGCTGCCTGCGGGCTGGCGATAAACCCCGTCGATAAGCGCGGAAGAGTGTACGGCGCACCAGAACTCGAACGCCCGTATGTGGAGCATATCCTGGCGTGGATCAGGCGGCTGCGAAGGTGTATGGAGGAGAAACGAAGATGGCGAAGACAGCCGAGAAGAAGACCCCCATTAAGAGGACAAGATAAAGGACGACAATCATCCGGTTCATCCAGGCCATGCTGGGACACGCCGAACTCTCCACCGCGCAGATCTACACCCAGATCAACATCCGGATGCTGAAGCAGATCCACAGCGCCACTCACCCAGGACGCCCGATCGCCACCGCCTGCCAGCATGGCGACACGGGCGAGGCTCATGCCCTCCTGGCCGCCCTCGATGCCGAAGCTGACGACGACAAAGAGTGAGAGTGCCATCCGCACCCTCGCCAAATGGCGAAAAACCGCCGTTCCGACTCACGCGCATCCCATGACGGTCCAGATAGCATCCACTCAAACCCGCAGAAAAGCGTCATGCACCCGTGCGTGAGGTGTGCTGTGAATAGACAGCATTTTCGTTAATTGGAGGGTCGTGCGGATCGGCTTCGATCCGGCCCGGATTATCGTTTCCAGTGAGACGGTTGCGCGCGTCTGACTTCGCGCAGAAGACCGCATCAGCCCTTGTTGCGGCCGCCTTCTATTCCCGATTTGTGCCGAATTGGGGACCAAATAGCCATCATCGATAGACCATCTCGGCGAGGCTATTCATCCATCAAGCCTTTCTCGATCAGTCGGCGAATTGCCTCCGGTCGGCTCGGTTGGCCGAAAGCGTTTTCGCGCCATTTGTCGATCCGCTCGACGAGCTCGATACCCATGGTGAGATGCTGCGCGACGGCCTTCTTTTCTCCGTTTGTCTTAGTGCCTGACTCAGAAGTTTCTCAAGCGTAGCAATACCTTGCAGTTCTGCGGGTGAGCATGCGGATGGAGGCTATCGTTATCCATGCCGTGGAGGATTCGATGGTAGTTTCCCAATCCTTGGCGAGGTGGCGGCATCGGCCAAGCCATGCGAAGGTGCGTTCGACGACCCACCGCCGCGGGAGAACCTGGAAGCCCTTCGCCTTGTCCGAACGCTTTATGATCTCGATCGTCCAAGCCCCTGATCCGGCAAGGGCAGTACGGAGCTTGTTGCCGGCATAGCCCCCATCGGCAAAAACATGCCGCAGCCACGGGAAGCGTTTCCGCACGGCCTTTAGGACATCGACGGCACCGTCGCGGTCCTGGATGTCGGCGGTGTGGACGAGGATAAAGATGAGAAAGCCGCAGGTGTCGGTCAGGATATGCCGCTTGCGGCCCTTGATCTTCTTGCCCGCGTCATACCCGCAAGGGCCGCCGCTTTCGGTGGTTTTAACTGACTGGCTGTCGATCACACCGGCGCTCGGCGAGGCTTCGCGCCCTTCGATCTCGCGCAGGTTCAACACCAGCATCGTGTTCATGGCTTCGAGCAAACCGGTGTTGCGCCAAGCGTAGAAATAGCGCTGCACAGTCGAGACCGGCGGAAAGCATTTGGGCAGAAGCCGCCAAGCGCAGCCGCTGGCTGCTATGTAAAGCAAGGCATTCACTACTTCGCGCATATCTGTCGTCCGACGACGACCTCCGCGCTTGGCTGGCGGGATGAACGGTGCCGCCAATTCCCACTCCCGGTCCGTCATGTCGCTGGAATAGCGCAATCCTTTCCGGCTATGCTCCTGCCGGGCAGTACCAGTCCATGTCATTGATCACTCCATCTCTCGCAGGACGGACTGAATCACAACATACTGGTATTGCTCAACAACTTTTGGGGCAGGCTCTTAGGGGTCATTTGTCGAGTCATTCAGGGTGGAGGTTGCACGACGAGCATACCAAAAACCGGCGGCGCCGGTCGCGTGAAATGGCGGTTTTGATATCAATGGAATGAGGGTGCGGCTGCGGGGCTATTGGGTAGCTCGCGGTTTACGAAAACCCCACAGCCGCGATGGCATTCATAGGCCAGATCGTGGCGATCCGATAGACCCTTTACAGGAGTTTACATCCTGACCCCTCGCAACAGCCATAATCGAATACTAGGGGTCGCAACGCGGCCCGGTCTCTTCAGTCCCCCCGCAGAGCCGGGCCTACTTTTCCGTTTCTGTCCGCGTTTCACAGTCGCACTTTCAGGTGGGCGCATTCCAGAAAGCAGCCTTGCGACCATGCCGCGCCTTGAGATAGGCAAGGTACGTTTCGTGATCGGAATGCCCGCCAAACGAGGTGATTTTGCCGGCAAGGTGTGCGCATGATTGAAGATGGCGCGCAGCATGGGGATACCGCTTTGACCGGCCCATTTCGAGCGCGAAGTCGATCATCGAGCGCAACAGCAAAGTCGCTGCCAATGGGTGACACTTCTCCAGTGCATCGGCGGCCTGATTTGAGAACCAGTAATGGTCGCCGTTCAGTTCTTCGTGCCGGGCCATGACCATCTCAGCGGCCTTGTCGAGCGCGGGCCATTCGATGAGAACTGACAACCCCTGATGGAAATCGGGGAATTGCGATGCGTGGAGCAGAGCTTTCTCCTCGGCCTCGATGTCATCGAAGTCCGGCAGACGTTTGAGGTACGCCTTCAGGTATTCCGGCTGTAGGCTCTGATCGAATGCCTGCCACCTTTAACGCTGGGCATCCTCAGTCATCCCCGCCGCCTCCAGCGCTTCGATCCACACCCGCTCCCATTCCGGCCACCGGCTCCCGTCTCGCATTTCGGGGTTGGCCCGCTTCAGAGCCTCCAGTGCCTCTGAGGATCGGCCCGCTTCCAGCAACCGCTCTGCAATTGCTGCCGCCACGGCAGGGTTCGCCTGTTCTGCCTCGGGGTATAGTGCTGCATAGCCGTCGACATCGCCCATCGCGTCCGCGATTTCGGCCAGGGCAATCTGCACTCGTCGGTTACGATACCTGGCTGCATAATCGTCGTAGACCGGGCCGCGCGTGCTGATGGCGATAACCTTGCGATCAGTTGAGGGCTGGCTTTGAGAAGATTGCTCCAGCTTCGCTTTCAGCAGTGCCAAACCGTCCGATCCCAAGGCCTTCGCCATCACCGGAATCAGATCGTCAAATTGACCGTAGTCATTCGCGAACACAGCATCATAAATGTGGTCTGCCATGCGGGTTGCACTGACGCGTGCCTGAGGAGCGATCTCACCCATATCCTCGATGGCTTGCCCGAAAATGACGCCTACCGTTCCGCTACTATCGTCACACCTCGCGTGGATCGACGACGCGAGGCCTAGAAACCGCCACAGCAACTCATACGCCTCTGCGGGCTGCGACGGCGCGACGTGGCTGATGATTGCCTTACGCTAAGCATCCAGATCCTTCGCAACCGCTTTCACTTTATGCCAATCGATGAAGGATTTCGATTTGGCGATGGTGGCTATGCGCTTGCGGATTTCAGCGGCGGCATCCGCCCCGCCGGACTGGCCGGCTAACTCCAATCTCAGGCGTCGTTTCATTGCCGCGTCGCCCTGCGCCAGTTCCATAATCAATTCTGCCAAACGCTCAGCGCCCAGCGCTGAGAGGTTCTTCGCATTCAGGGTCTTTGAACTGGCCATACCGCTCCTTCGCCAGACCCGGTAAAGCGGTCAATGACAAAAGACGGCCAGTCTGGCAGACTGACCCGAGAATTGCCGGGCCGGGCGCCAATACGACGACCAATTTACGGCTGCAGACAGAATGGCAAGCTCTGGCAACGATCACGGAAAACCTACGTCAGCACGCGACCATTTGCGACCGTTAGTGACTCGCCCGCTAAACGGCAGGTGTTATCGAAAGCTGCCAGTTGGCCTAGGTGCCGTGCAGCGCACTGCGATCGCGAGCCGAGAGGCCGTGGCTGCCGTGGCTCTGGGGAAATACGACAACAGGCGCGCCGCCTGCTGATACTGCCGTTGGATGGTGGTGCAGAAATGCCGCCGCCAAATGAGCCTTTGCGGGAGGTCGTTTGGCCCGGGGCCAGCCAAGCACGATATCGCATAGATCACGGTGCAATGACCCCTGACAATCCGGGCGCCGCGACCGCCAAGTCATGCGCGACGATGGCGGCGATCCTGCGCGCCCCGCCATCTCCAAGATGCGTTGGATCATCGCGAAGGTCGAAACGATACAGCGGCCCCGGCTCCCCGGTCGCTGTCGGCGGTGTCGGAGGGGTTTCCCCAGGGCGAAGCTGCGCAAGATAAGGCGCTCCATCCGGACCGAGCGACGAGACCAAGGCCGCGCTGGCCCGATTGAGATCGATCACCGGAACCTGCATTTCATCTGCGACCGCACGCATCTTCCCGGCCCAGATCGCAAGAATGTTGTCGAGCGCACCGTCCTTGAAAAGGCGCCGCACCATTGGCGTCACCAGAACCGGTATCGCCCCGCGCACACGGGCCTCTCGCACGAACCCTCGGAGATTTTCCGGGTATTCCGTGTCGATGTCGGTCCACACCTTCATTCCGTGGTTCTGGTCGTTGTGCCCGAACTGGATCAACACATAGGTGGCCGCGTATCCGGAGACCGACATCTCCGCGAGCGCCACGTCCCATGATCCTTCCTCGCGGTAGCTGCGTGAAGACCGCCCGCCACGTGCGAGGTTCACGCAGGCCACATGAGCCGCCACATGATAGGCGCAAAAAGCCCCTCCCCATCCACTGACCGGCGCGACGGTCGAATCCCCCACGAGGATGATCTTGCGCATCGTCAGAGGTGCCGCCTTTGCCCGTGGGGTGTCGCCCGCGATGATCGAATGGCTCCCGGTCGTCTGCGCGGTGTTCTTGGGCGTTTGGCCCGCCGCCGCCCCGGCACCGGACAGGAACAGCACTGCCGCCGCCATGGCGCCCAATTGTCTGCATCCGCGCATCATGGGTTCATCGGGTCCGTGGCCTCGCGGTGGAGGGATTTCAGGGTCGGAATAAATTCCAGCGTGGTGAAATCCACGCGCTTCAGCAGTGTCCACGGCAGATAGCCCTGATCGCGGATGAACCTGTCCTCCAATTCCTTCGAGCCGATGTACCGACCCTCGCTGATGTAGAGTGACTTGCTGCCGAGCGGCGCGCCGGTACGGAAAATCATCCGGCCATTGTCGCGCACTTCCGTCGTCGTATGGCGTGAGAGCGGATTGATAAGGATGCGGTCGGCAGGAATGCCGAGATCCTTGACCAGATAGGCCTTCATTTCGAAAGCTTCGGTCCACTCCGTTCCCCGGGGCCGTAACCGGGCGCCGGACACGATGATGAGCGGCGCACGACCAGCGCGAAACAGGCCGGCAGCCGTTCGCAAAGCAATTTTGCGTCCCGGATTCAATGGCTCATAGGCGATCTCGGGCGACCAGCCGGGAACGACGATGGTGGCGTTGGGATAATCGGCCCAGCGGATGGAGGCAGCTGCGGTGAACGTCGCGGCGTTCTCGCTCTCCTGAAGCCGCAATTGCCGAACGGCATCGTCGCGCCGGTTGATCTCCATCAGCGCCAGCGCGTAATCGAGAGCGATCCGATAAGGCGGTGCGGCGTTGTCCGCCTGTCGGCTGACGTCCCATATGGTGAGGGTCAGCAGCTTTCGGTAATAGTCCCCCTTCTGTGGGTAGATGATGGAGTCGATGTCCGCATAACGCGGTTTCTCGTCGAGGGCGTAGACGCGAATGATACGGTCCACCGCATCCTGCGCCTGCGTCCAGGCCCTTGCCAGCAAGGCACGGTCGTCCAGAGAGACGTCGCGCTGGAACCTGCCGGACGGCCGCATATGCTCCGTGACCAGACGCCGAACGGCGAGCGAGCGATCATATAGGCGCCCGATCGCTTCGGCCGATTTCTGCCGCTCTGCATCGGTCCAGCGCATGGCCTCAGGCGTGCAGGCCGCCTGCCGCTCGGGGTTGCTGTCCTGCGCCTGATAATCCGCCTGACAGGCAATCGACGCAGCCTTTGCGCGTGCCAGAGCCGCTGCCCCTATGACCTTGAGGTCAGGGTCGGCGGTCAGGGCGTGCAAGGCCTCCGGCACCTGCTCGAACAAGGTCAGCAGGTAGAAGTTCTCGTCCTGAAGCAACGAACGCCCCACCAGAGGACGGTAGCCCAGATCCACGCCCTCGACGTGAGCATGGTTCAGGCCGGGGCGCGCCGCCAGATCGGCGGGCGGAAGATCCCTTCCGGGCCGGTTTGCCCAGCCGGACTGGGCGCTGGCCATGGTCACGGCGAACGGTGGGGTAAGCGCGGTTGTCACGCCGACCAGACAGGCGAGAATTCTCCATTCCATGGATCGATGGCCTTTACATACAGGGGAAGACTGGGAGAAGGATGAGGACGGAAGCGGAGCAGGTTCGCGCGCCCGTTTCCGTCCGCCATCCCGTTGCGATTTCACAGTTTGAACGACGCACCCACCCAGAATGCACGGCCTGTATAGTTATAGTCGCGCACCAGCTGGTCCGAGAGGCCCTGATAGTTGACCCGCGTTGCGTCGGTCAGGTTGCGCGCCTCACCGATCAGTTCCAGCCGGCTGTTGGCCTTGATGCGGACCTGAAGATCAAGCTGGTCATAGGGCCGGTCGAAGCGATCGAGCCTTGCGCCGTTCTTATCGAGATTGATGGTCGTCATGTACCTGGCCTTGTGGGCATATGTGGCACGGGCCTGGAATGGTCCAATCTTGTAGAAGACGGACATGTTCATTAGATCGCGCGGCTGCTCGGTCATATAGTCGAGCTGGCGGGTGGAGCCGTCCGCCATGATGACCCCGGATTTGCCGCGCATATGCGTCCAGTTGGCGGAGATGCCCAGGTTCTTCAGCGGTCCAGGCAGGAAGTTCAGGTGGGTCTTGACGAGGTTCAGCTCGATGCCGTCGACCGTCGCCTTCGTCATGTTCTGGGGCTGGACGAAATCGACTTCCTCGCCGTTGAACTCGCCCTTGGTGCGCCCGGTGAAGATATCGTTCTTCACTTCCTTGCGGAACAGGGCGGCGGAAATCACGCCTTCGTTGCCGGGAAAGTAATATTCGATGGCGGCGCTGTAGCTGTTGGCGGAACGCGGCTTCAGGTTCGGATTGCCGCGCGAGACGGTGGCAACCTCGCCGTCCTCACCCACGGAATAGCGTTCGCCGGCTGCCAGCTGGTTGGGATTGGGGCGGCCCACGCCCTTGAAATAGGATGCGCGCAGGCGCAACTGCGGCGCCAGATCGTAAAAGCCGGTGATCGACGGCAGCCAGTTGGTGTAGCCACCCTTGCGGGTGACGGTGCTCACCGCCCCTTGCGCATCGATCGACGAGCGGACGACTTCGGTATCGGTTTTCTCGCCGCGCAGGCCGAAGATCACCGACAGGCCATCCTGCTTGTAACTGCCCGCGATATAGGCCGCCGCGACATCCTCGCGCATCGCATAGTCGCTCGTATCCGCCGGGACCGTGCCCACGAAGTTCTGCGGGTTGGCCTGGAAATACTCGTAGAATTTCTGGATATCGATGGCGGGCGTCGCCATCGTCGTGTTCATGATCGAATAGGTTCCTCCGAAAAAGTCCTGCATGTTCAACTTCACGCCCGATGCCAGCGTGTAATTCACCTGATCGTGATCGTAGACCCGATCGGTCCTGCGGAACTTGCCACCCACGCGTACGCCGAAACCCGTATCGCCCTTGCCCACGTTATAGCCGTAGTTCACTTCGGCTTCCTTCACCGTGTCGACATTGTCGTCCACCTGCGGCTGATAGTAGCTGAAGTTGTAATTGGCCGGATTGGCGTAGTAGCCCGGATTGTTGATCGACAGGACCGGCGTATCGCCGGACACGTCCACGCTCGACCCCAGGTTGGTGTTGTTGGTGGTGGTGACGAAGCGCAGCGCATTGGTCGGCTCGTAGAACTTGGCGCGCGACCATGATGCACGGGCGTCGACGGTCGAAACGTCGCTCGGCGCCCAGCGCACCACGCCGTTGATCGTCGTCATGGGCTTGTCGTCCGGGAAATCGTTGAAGCTGGCGTAGGCCTGCCCGGCGGACGACTTCGAAATGCCGTCGGCATCCGTGGTGATCGTGCCGCGTGCATAGTAATTGCCCTGATAACGGTATTCGCGCTCGTTCTGCTCGAACCGGGCATATGTGATCGCGGCATAGAGATGGTCGTCGGGTTTGTATTCCAGCTTGCCGAATGCGCTCCAGCGCTCCGAACTCAGCGGATAGCCCAGAAGGCCGTAGCTGGCCGGGACGTAATAGTCGCCGCGCTCGGTCCAGCTGGACGGCTGGTAGCGGTTCTGGTCGCGCTGGCGGCGCAGGAAGCTGCCCGATGCGACGATGCCGAAGACGTCGCCGCTGCCGAAGCGGGTCGAAAACGTTCCCGCCGCGCGCATGGACATGCCGTTGGAACCGGGCGCATGGTTCTTGCCGAAATAGCCCGGCGTATCGCCATAGACCGGGATCGACGTGGAATCATACGTGCCGACATAGGCATTGCCGACCAGATAGGTCCCCCGGCTGTCGAAAGCGGAGCGGGTGGTCAGGTCGATCGCGCCGCCGATGGCGCTGCCCTCCATGTCCGGCGTGCGCGATTTGCGCACTTCGGAACGCTTGATCGCGGTGGTCGGGATCGCTTCCATGTTGAGGCGGCGGTTGTTGCGCTCGGAAGAGGCAAGCCCCGCCCCGTCCAGCGAACCATAGGTGTAATCGGGATTGAGGCCGCGAATGGCGACGTATCGCCCTTCGTCCTCGTCGAACACGGTGTCCACGCCGGGGAGGCGGCGCAGGCTGTCGGCCACGTTGAAGTCAGGTTGCTGGCCGGTTTCGTCGTTGCTGAGGAAGTCGGCTTCATAGTCGCGCTCGCGCTTTTCCTCGATCGACTGCGCATTCTGGCGCTGATAGCCGGTGACGATGATTTCGCTCGTCTGGCCAATAGCTTGCGCAAGCGCCGGACCTGCGGTCAGCGCGGTGGTGGAAAGAAGTATGACGGAATGAATGATCGACGATCTGAAAGCCACGGCGTGTCCTCCTTGAAGCTGGTGAAGGGGCAGTTATTCACCTATGGTGAAATAAATATGACGCTGCGCCGCCTGCATGCACTTTGTCCCTTTGCCACTTCGCGCAACCGTCTTAGGGTGCCGCCGAAATGCCGAACCACCACACCGCCACCCGAACATGAACGGTCTGCCAGTCGGGCCTTTGCCCGCCCATTTCCTGCGCGAAGACGGTCGCCGCTCGGCAACCGCGACCGAACGGCGGATTCTTTCGCTGCTACGGGACGAAGGTCCGCTGTCGCGTTCGGATCTTGCGCGTCGCAGCGATCTCTCGGCCCAGTCGCTCATGCGCATTGCCGACGCACTGCTCGCCCGCCAACTGATCAGCGAGGGCAAGCCGGTATCATCAGGCCCCGGCAAGCCCGCCACGCCTCTCTCGATCGTTGCCGACGCCGCCTTCGGCATTGGATTTTCAGTGATGACCGATACGCTGTCGCTGGCGATTCTCGATCTGGCTGGAACCATCCGTTTCACGGGCAGCGCCCCGCTGGAGGACAAGGCGATACAACCAGCCGTGCTCCAGATGCGCGCCATGATGCATTCCGCTCTCGCGGAGACGAGGATATCCGAAGACCGCATCGTCGGCGCAGGGGTCGGCGTCACGGGATATTTCATCGACGCAACCGCGCGGGTGAACCCGCCCAGTCTGCTGGAACCCTGGGCGCTGATCCCACTCGACACGATCCTTTCCGAGGGGCTGGGTATCCCGGTCAGGGTCGATAACGACGGCAATGTCGCCGCCATCGGCGAAGCGATGCTGGGCGCAGGGCGGGAAGCGGGCCGTTTCGCCTATCTCTACTTCTCCGCCGGTTTCGGTGGCGGCGTCATCCTCGACGGACATCATTATCGTGGCCGATTCGGCAATGCGGGCGAATTCGCCTCGCTGATCCCACCCGGCTGGCCGCAGCCCAACCTTGAAAGACTGCGCCTTGCGGTCAACGCGGCAGGAGGAACGTTCTCCGACCTCCATGGCCTACTCGCCGATTTCGATCCCTCCCTTCCCGGCGTCGCGGAATGGGTCGAGGAGATCGTGCCTTCGCTGGATCTCGTGATTTCCGGAATCTCCGGCATTCTGGATCCTGACGCCATCATCTTTGGCGGCCGTATGCCCAGAAAGCTAGCGGAACGGATATTGCCGCGCCTTTCCCTCTTCAACGAACCGAGACGCGGCAAACCGCGGCCGGCGCCGCTCCTCGACATTTCGCGGATCGAACATGATGCCGCGGCTCTGGGCGCAGCATCGATGCCCTTGCGCGCGGCCTTTTTCGAACAGGAATAGCCCCAAAGGCTCCACGGCGCAGGACAATGGTCATCAGCCTGTCGCTAAATCGCAATATCCGCTCGTCATGGCATCCGTTTCCGACAAGGCATTCAGCAGCCATTCACGGGACGCCCGTTCCTTCGCGCTGCGATATGGCGGGGCGCATTTTGGCAAAAGCCTGTTCTGGCATGGCAGCGAGATGCTCTACGCTTTTTTCCTCACAGAAATAGCCGGGGCATCGGGTCGCGACATGGCCATCACGGTTGCCGGCGGCCTGATCGCAAGCGCAGCCATAGACATCTGGTTGGGCCGATGGCTGAACGCCCGGCATATGTCCTTGCGACATGCGGCCGGCCTGCAATGGATCGGCGCAATCGCCAGCGTGGCGACAGTGGCTTTGATCGCGATGACCGGAATGTTGCCGCCATCGCTAAGGCTAGCCTATGGGCTTGCATCAGGACTGATGTTCCGTTTCGCTTACGGGCTCTATGACATTTCTCAAAATTCGATGCTCGCACTCGCAACGAATAGCGCGTCCGAACGCGCTGGGCTGTCGGCCCTCCGTATTTGCGCCAGTGGCTGCGCCTCGCTCGTTATCGCAGGCGGCACAACGTTCGCACTCATGCGGGCGGTCGGTCGCGAGCAGATGGGGCTGGCCGGACTTACAGTTTTTGCCGCATTATGTGCGACAGGCTCTTCCCTGCTTCTGTCCCGCATTTCCGTCCCTTCACCAGCGCGCGCAACCATCGCCCCAGCGGAAAAAGCCTGCAACGCAAAGGTGAAGCTTTGGCCGCTTTACATGGCCATGCTCCTGACATCGCTTGCCATTTCCAGCTTTGTCAGGCTGGAGCCCTATTATCTTGCCAGCCTGCCGACCAGAACAGCCTCCGGCGGTACCTTCATAATGGCAACTGCGGTGGGGCTCATTCTATCGCAGCCCTTATGGTATCGTGCCGTCCACAGATACGGAAGCGATTGCACGCTCCTCATCGCAGCAATCCTTTTGCTTTGCGTATTTTGCGCATTTTACGGTATTTTCGCGTTTGCCCCGACCATGGCACCCGTCATCGCCCTGCTGTTCGGGCTCGCCAATGGCGGCGTCGGCATGACGATCTGGACCGGTTTCTCTCAACGCGTTGCGCGCAGCGGGCAAGAGGTTCGTGCCTTTGGACAACTGACAGCATTCTCGAAAATCGGACTGGCACTCGCGGCAGGACTGGTCGGCGGATGGCTGTCCTCTGAGAGATCGGCAGACAGTTGGGCCACGTCATTAGCCATCCCCATGGCACTGATTCCCGCAATGAGTGTTATACTTACCATCATTTGCCTATTGTTTTTGATCGCAGTCCCTCGCCGTTCTGATTGCATATCGACGGCGTAACTGTGTTGGTAGCCAATATCTCAACATTTGTTCACAAAATCCTCCCAGCGCGAAATAACCAATTCTGGGTTCATCATGAGCCGACATTGGCGTTACGAATTGGGAACGACTGAGATGGCCGAAAGCCGAAGGGGTTTGAACTATAAATATTCGTTCATCCCAATGTTGAAACGGTGACTCCGAAGTCGGCCAGATTTTGCACGTCCAGCAGCCGGTCTTCACACAGCCGCGAACAGCCGTTTTGACGGAAACCCGCCGCCAATGAAAATACTGACGCGGGGCAGCAGAATGAGCAGCGCGACGTGACGGGGGCGTCACATAAAACGGGCACCGATATACGCTCTCATGACTGCCATCCGAGATACTGCCCGAGTTTACCCCTTCGCTGGCCGCAAGACCAGCGTTCGCATTGACCTTGGCGGGTGTGCCGCGGACGCCTGATCGACGACGATTGATCACGCTCTCATCCGCGGGTTGATTACCGCACTACCCGTATCCGTCGCTGGGCCTATCCTCCGTATAAGTTCGGGCGTCGGACGAACCTGCCCCACCGTACACCGTGGATTGCCCATCACAGTCGGGTGCCCGCGGCACGTCGGCCAAGGCTATGCAGTTGGTGCGCTGGCGCCTCCTCTCGTTAATGTCGTGGGTGGATCAGCCGGCTATCGCCGGCGACACCCGACGGGCGATGTCCCAGGCATAGCCGAACAGTTCACGCGCGATCGCGGTGGTCACCTTGGGCTGAGGCTTGCCCGTGGCCGCCAGGCGACGGTAGCGCTGGCACAGGCGAACCTGCGCTTTCCACCCGATCGCCTGGATGTCCTCGGACAAGTCGATGACCCGCTCACGGTAGCGTCGTTCCTCGCGAGCGGGCAGTCGATACGACCAGCCCGCCTCAATCAGCATGGTTCGTGCCTGCGCGTTGCCCGCGCGGGTGATCCGGCCCCGTTTGGTCCGAGCGCCGCTGGAGTGCTCGGACGGCACCAAGCCGACATACGCCATCAGTTGCTTGGGATTGTCGAAGCGGGTGAGATCGCCTACTTCAGCGACCAGCGTCGCAGCGCTGACCAGCCTGATACCGCGCAGGACCTGTAGATTGCGGACCAGCGGCGCAAAACACCATGCGTCCACCGCTTCAGTCAGCGCCGCTTCTAAGCGCCCAACCCGTGTCTGCGCCTCCAGCACCCGCTTCTGCATTTCCTCGAATGCCAGCTGTTGGTGGGGAAAATCGAACCGCTGCTCGGACAACCACCGCCAGTACATTTTCGTCCAGGCCGCCTTGCCGCCGAAACGACGATCATGACGCAACAGGAAGCTGCGCACTGTCTGCTTGGCTCCGATGGCATCATCTTGCGCGCTGCGTCGCGCGCGGATGAGATCGCGTACCGCCTCGTGCGCTTCGTCCGGTATCCAGATTGCGGTGAGTTCGCCAGCGCGTAGCAGCCGCGCCAGGGTCATCGCGTCACGCCGGTCCGTCTTTACATGGTCACCCGTGTCATCGGTCCTGCAATTCTCCGCAAAAGTGGGCTTTGAAAATTCCCTAGTTGGTGGCCCCTTCATCTCATTCTGCCGGGGCTAGCCCCGGCAGAATGAGATGAGCCGACATCGTCCTCATCTCCTTTGCAGACGCGGAGACGGGGCCGATGGCTGACCTCGTTGTCCGCGTGACCGTCATCGACGAGACGCCTGTCCGCGACCCTGACGTGGTCGATGGCGATCCCGACTACCTCACCCAAGCCGTGGCGGCCGCCGACGACGGCCGGACGGGCCGTCCGGGAAATTCGGCTCCTCGCCCCGCCCACCCCCGATCCCGGCCCCCCCGGGCCCGGCCTAGCGCCGGGCTCTTTTCGTTTCAGGAGCCCGATATGCCCGCCTATCTCACCCGCTTTTCCTGCCTGCTCGACGTCGGCACGGTCGCCAATGTCGTGCGGGCCTTCGACATCTACACCGCGCTCATGGCTGACAACGCTCGCGAGGACCCGCCCGCCGAGCCATTCCTCCTCTCGCTGACGCCCGAGCACGGCGCGACGCGCCTCTGGCTTCGCGAACCCGGTACCGCCGATCCGCAATTGCTGATCACCTTTGTCACGCGCTGCGCCAAGACGTTCGCGCTCACCGGCACATGGGGTTTCAGTGGGCCGGCACCGCCTCTGAGCTTGTCGTCGACGGCTTTTCCGGCGGCGCTCATCTGCTGGATCTCGGCACAGGCCGCACGATTGAATGGATGAGCACCATCCGCTGGCTCGCAGAGGGAGGTGCGCGATGATCCCCGATCATGCCCGCACCAATTTCCAGACCCTGCTGCGCGCCGCGGGAAGCGGCGATCTGGCGCTGATGGAATGCGCGGACGCCGCGACCGGCGAAACGCGCTACGTCATCTTCGCAGTCGGTCGTGATGGCGCAGAATATATCTTCACGCCGTTCGGCCATCTGACCAACGGCAATCCATACGATGCTTACCTTGCGCCCACCGATCAGGCGTCGAGGTCATCTTGACCACAGCGTTGCACCCTGATGGCCCGGCCTCGAAGGAGCGCCGGGCTATCTTCGTTTCAGCTTTGCCGGTCCAACCTCAATCTTCCCAGCCTGAGTGCATTGCCGATGACGCTGACCGAGGACAGCGCCATGGCGGCGGCGGCGATGATCGGCAAGAGCAGTATCCCGAAGGCCAGGTACAACAGACCCTCTCATCCTGATTGTCGCGCGGCACACCGATAACCCCGACAAGCCCGGCCACACTCGCCGAAACCAGGAATTGCCTTCTTCCAATCGTCGATATCTCCAAAAGGAAAAGTTAGATCGGTTAACAATCGGCCGCGCCGGGACCTAATCATGGGGAGGAGGGCCGCCGCCGTTTTGGCGAGATGTTCTCGCCCTTGGTGCTTTCAAGAACATTCAACATTCTTAAGAAGTGGGGAGCAAGCCTCCAGACACAGGCCTTCTGGACGCGTTCCTAGAGCAACCGGCTCCCATCATCAGCTTCACGACTGGATACGGCCGCTTCCGTCAGATCGA
This sequence comes from Sphingobium sp. IP1, assembly GCF_002708645.1. Taxonomy (NCBI): domain Bacteria; kingdom Pseudomonadati; phylum Pseudomonadota; class Alphaproteobacteria; order Sphingomonadales; family Sphingobiaceae; genus Sphingobium; species Sphingobium sp. IP1. Next base: position 16,847 of record NZ_NOIW01000028.1, on the reverse strand, counting down.
GACGCTCCCGGAAGAAGCGACATCTTGGTGTAGAAGCTCCCACTAGGCACCTTCCAATCAATACCTTACGCTAATTCATGACGTTATCGATCGAGATCGAATCTATCACAGCCTCATTAACCGGTCCGGACCGTCCGCCCGGCCCGATGTATGTCACGTTGGAGCGTAGATCGCTCATATTGAAGAAGTCATCTAGCTGCAGCGTGAAGTTTCCCGGCTCGAGATCAAAGACGATGTTCATCGACCGCCGCCACGGCATTGATGCGCCATCGGGACGAATATGAGGCATCTGAAGGATCGCAGATCGTTTTACCCCGCTCTGGCTCGTGAGCGTCAACCGCTTCACCGCATTCGTTATGCCCGTATTGTGGTCGTAAATGGTGTTGCTGTAGCGGATGCTGAATGCATAACGCCCCGCTGCCGGTATGCGGAGGTCACGGACAGTGAGGGATGTTCCGCGCCCGATTGCGAGAGGGGCGGCACTTTCGCTGTCGCGAGGCGGGTTGGTCGTCAGGCGCGGGTCGGCGCTGGTAATGCTCTGAGCGCCCTCTCCCCTTAGACAATAAGGCTGCGAGGGCTGCGAGGAGAGTCGGCTCGTCTTGTCCGTCCCGACGACCGAGTAGCATACCGAAAATGTGGCGGCCAGCGGCGCAGTATCGATCAAAGCCTCGCCCGCTCGCTGCCCCGGAACGATCTTTCCATCACGATATAGCGCAAGATCCAGGGCGGTCGCGACTGTGTCAGCAATCATGATGCTGACCTGATTGCCCTGCCGCGTCGCTGACCCGATCTGGGGCGTCGGCGGCATGAATGCACGGGCGTCGTCGTGACTGCGCGCCGGGATTATGGGCACCTCCGTCAGTGTATCCGCTCCCGGCTTGGCCGGCGCGAAGGTGATGACGACCTTATTCGTGCCTTGCCTGAGCATTGCAGCGGTAATCGGCTGCGACAAAGGCTTACCATTGAGCCGGATTTCCTTGACAGCATGCAAACCGCCGGGTTGTCCAATCGGCGGCAGGGCGAGTTCGATCTGAACCGGGCGGCCCAAATATTGCACACCTGTCAGGACCGCCTTGCTACTTTCACCGAGTTGGGCCCGGATGGCACTCGTCAGGAACGGCTTGACATGTATACCGTCGAACTCAGGCTGCCAGCCGAAGATGGTGCCAATCGCGAATCCCAGATATCCTCCGACGGACCATAGCTGTCGGCGCGAGTTGATCTGCGGGCCATCGTCGAACTGACCAAGGCCGGTCAGCCACTCGAGGTTTTCCATGTTCGACAGGTTGAGAGCAGCGCCGCGCATAAGGGCGGACGCGGCCCGATCGGCTGCCATGACATGACCCGCCCTGGAAGCAGCCTTGAGCGCGTAGGCCGTGACAAAGGGCCACTGCGCCCGATTATGATAGACGAACATGTTTGGGGCCTGCGGCCAGACGACGGGCGGTCCGAAGGGTGCAACAGGATATTGCGACAGGATCTGCCGTGCCCGCTGATCGTCGGCGAGACCGGAGACGATAGCGAGGGCGTTCCCGAGCAGGTCGAACTTCTGCACACGTCGCGGGTTGAGGTCGGCGGTTAGATAGGTCGCGTACAGGCCGGCACCCGGATCCCAGAACGCTGTGTCGATAGCGCGGGCGAGATCGTCCGCCCATCCGCCATATCGCTTCGCCGCGACCTCGTCGCCAGCCTCCAGAGCGAGGCGTTCCGCGAGCCGCATTGCCCTGTAGTGCGTGACATTGGTCGACAGAGCCTTGCTCTGGGCCATGGCGGAAAGATTGTCCGTGATCCATGCCGCATAGGTCTGTTCACGCCAGTCGAGAAAGCTGTGTTCGCCGCCGTAGAGCCCATCCCGCGCGTCGAAGGCGGCGATGCGGTCGGCCTCGAGCGTTCCCTTCAATGCCGCCAGTGCCTTGGTCGCGAACTGGCTGCGCTGCGCACCGTCGAGATTGGCCAATGTCCGCTCTGCGCCCAAGGCCCAGCTCGTCCGGTCGGTGCTGACCGGCCAGCTCCCTCCCGAGCCCGTATCCTGGATGATCTGCAAGCTGTCCGCCGGGATCCCTGTAGGAACGGCAACCCCGGGCCGGAAGTCGCTCGTCTTGAAGAGGAGACTTGTGGCCGCCCGCTCGGGGTCAAACCCCGCCAAGCCGAGATCCAGCGCATAGGAGAGATCGCGCGTCCAGACATAATGCCATTTCTCGCCGGTCTCGAAGCAGGCACAGACGATCGGTTGTGTCCCATAGGCCTCGTCCTGGATGGCGCTGACACTGTTCGTGCGCGCTTCCGCTACCGCCTGAGCGAAGAGAGCATCGAACAAGGGATTAGCGGTGGCGACTCGCGGTAACGTCTCCGATTCCGTGATCGTCCGCGAGGACGGGCCATTCTCGCGCTGCGGTGCTGTCGAATGCAGCTCGAATGTTCGCGATCCCGGTTGACCCGTTTTGCGTACGGAAACACTCCAGTCTACGCCGGTCCCGCTATCAGGATAGGCAGGGAATGTGACAACCGTTTCATCGACCTTCGCCGTCGCGGTGGGCGGCAACACGGCAACGGAGACCAACGTCATGACGGTGCGGCCAGCGCGCGACCGGAAGCAGCGGCTTGTCAGCCATTGAGACGCCTTCATGAATCCCCTCTCTTCTGTGTGCCGAGAGGATAGACGGTCAGCCGATGCTTTGCAATTGCACTATTAAAGATGCAATTTGCACCTATGCGCCGCAGGTTTCCCGTACGATGAGATCGGCGGTCAGTTGTTCGGACATCGCTTGTCCACCATCGAGAAGGCCAAGCAATTTGCCGACGAGGACGCGCCCGGCCTTGATCGGGTCCTGCCGGATCGTCGTCAGCGCAGGGTGCGTATGCGCGGCAAGCTCGATGTCGTCGTACCCGACTAGGGCCACATCGGTGGGAACAGACAGACCGCGGCGCATCAGCGCTCGCATGGCTCCGAGTGCCACCAGGTCACTGGCGCAAACAAGCGCGTCGAAGGCCGCACCCTGGTCGAGCAGGCCGTCCACTGCTTCCACGGCCGAGTCGGGCTCGAGCCAGCAGGAGCGATGCAGGGCGGGGTCCACTTCAAGCCCTGCTTCGTCAAGCGCTGCAAGATATCCCTCGTGGCGCTGTTGAAGCTCAAGCGTGTCGAGATGGCCAAGAAAGCCGATCTTCCGCCTTCCCAATCTAACGAGATGGCTGGTCGCGCGCTGGCCACCTTTCCGATTATCGCTGCCTACCGCGCAATAAGCCTGATTGGGAACGGCCGCTCCCCACACTACAAACTTCCGCCCCGTCTCGGCCAGCTTGTTAAAACTTTCATGGAGCGGGCTCTGACCGAGGAATATGATACCGTCGTGGGGAAATTCCTGTGCGAAGCGCGTCAGAGCCCGGCTGTCATCAGGAACCAGATGACTGATCGAGAGATCGAGCCTGCGCGGCAGCAAGGCTGAGACGATCCCGCCGACAAGACCCAGACTGAATGTGTCGATCACAGGACGCGTGCGATGGTGGGAGGGCGCGAGGACCACGGTGATGGTCGGCGCACCTGTCCCCCGGCTCAGCCTGGAACGGCGCGCGGGAACGTCATAGTCGCTGCTTTCAGCCAGTTCCTGGATGCGTCGGCGCGTCTCGCTGTTTACCGCACCACCGCCATTGAGGGCACGTGAGACCGTAGACACCGAGACGCCTGCCTGTCGGGCCAAATCCTCCAGGCGGAGCGTTCTGCGGGGTGCGTCAGTCATTTTCACCTCAACCAAAAGACAATCGATATCGTTAGAAGCAACAGCGCCACAGCCCACAGGGACACATCGAGGCGAGGCCTTTCCCAGACGAACCAACCCACCCCTTGCCTGTCTCTGCCAGATCCTGCAATTGCAGAGCGATCGGCCATGAGCACGCTGCCGATGATGAGGGCAGCGCTGGAGACCAGGAGCAGGAGCGCGGCGGCGTGAAGGAAATGGAAGTCCCAAACCCCTGCAACCGCTGCTCCAAAAAGGCACAGTCCGACGAGATTTCCCGCGATGAGCGCGGCGATTGCACCACGTGATGACGCACCTCGCCACATCAAGCCTACCAGGAACAGCGCTACGACGGGCGGAGTGACATAGGCCAGCACCGCTTGAAGATATTGCCACAGGGAGGGAAAGCGAGCGATCTGCGGCGCCCAGAATACAGAGAAGATCATGCTCGCGAGCGTTCCTGCTCTTCCCCATCGCACCAACATGACCTCATCTGTCGTGGACTTCACCACGCGAACCACATCCATCGCGAGCAAGGTACCGGTGGTGATGTAGGCAGTCGATAACTGGGCGAGGAGCGCCCCGGCGAAGGCGGCAAGCACAAAGCCCAGCAGCCCCGTCGGGAGCAGTTCAAACATCATGGCGGGATAGGCGCCATCGGGCCGCTCAAGTTCAGGGAAGAGGAGAATGGCGGCAATTCCCGGCAACACAATGACTGGAAGGATCAGCAGCTTGAGAACGCCGGCGAACAGCGCGCCGAGTTGGGCGTCGCGCAAGGAGCGTGCCGCGAGCATGCGCTGGACCATCGACTGGTTCGTGCACCAGAAATAGAAGCTGAGGACAGGAGCGCCCAGAAGCAGTCCCGTCCATGGCATGGCGGGATCACTTGCCGGTCGGATTAGGGACAGCTTGTGTGGGTCGGCAGTCTCAAGCACATGAGCGAGGCCGCCAGCACGATCAAAGACGATCAAGGATACCATGCAGGCAGCCGCGAGCACCGCAATTGCCTGCACGCTCTGGGTGTACATCACGGATTTCAGGCCGCCCGATACCGCATACCCGCCGGCAAGGATCGCCAGGATCGCTACGGCGGATTGCACTGAGACCGCCGGAACCGCGCGGCACAGTACCAGCGCCCCGCCGTATAGGCCCGCCGCATCAAGGAGCATGCCCAGCAGCAGGCTCATTGCGGCAAACCAAAGTCGGGTGGGGCGACCGAAGCGCCGTTCCAGAAACTCGGGCACGGTGAAGACGCGCGCGCGTATGATGGTGGGAAGGAATGCAATTGCAAAAAGGATGAGTACCAGACTGGCTACCCATTCATAGTTGAAGACGGAGATGCCCAGCCCGTAGGCCGAGCCTGTAATCCCGATCAACGCGGTGGGCGAAATGGTGGACGCCAGCAGCGCAAGCCCGATGATCGGCCACGTGACACCGTGGGACGCCAGAAAATAGGATTCAGCCCCTGATTGGCGCCTTGAGACAAGAAGGCCGAAGGTTACCAGGCCGGCCAGGTAAGCGACAATGACGCCAATATCCGCCGCGTTCATTCCTGCCATTCGCATCATCCTCCGCCAAATTCCGCTTCGCCGAGCGGCCCCGTCCCACCATGCACGAAACCGGCGGAATGGCAGCTGCAATCTTTTTTCAGCAAAATCTATGCAATTGCATTGCAAGCCGGCTCTGCCGGCGCTAAGCCTGATTCGTCAAGCGCAGAACCCGATCAACGGGCGCGATTCAAACGGAGGGGATTTCATGACTTATACCCGCACTCTCGCTTTCCTTCTGTCGAGCTGCGCCATCGCCCCGGCAGCGCTCGCCCAAACCACCAGTTCACAAAGCCCGCAGGGCGTGTCCGAGGCCTCGCCGCCAAGCGAAGATGCTGTGGATGATATCATTGTAACGGGCATCCGCCGGAGTCTTTCCACCGCCAATGACGTAAAGCGCGACGCGCCTTACATCGTCGATGCCATCGCGGCGGAGGATCTGGGCAAGTTTCCCGACCAGAATGTTGCCGAGTCGCTGCAACGCATTACGGGCGTAGCCATCACTCGAACCGTCGGCGGCGAAGGCCAGTCCGTATCGGTGCGCGGCCTTGGACCGCAGTTCAATGTCACCACCGTCAACGGCCGCGTCCTTGCGACGTCGAACGGCGGACGCGACTTCAGCTTCGATGTCCTCCCATCCGAGGTGATCTCCGGCGCCCAGGTCTACAAGACCACGATGGCCTCCCTGGAAGAGGGCAGCATCGGCGGCACTGTCAATATGTCGACCGCCCGCCCGCTGGCCCGTCCAGGCTTCCATGCAGCCGTTTCCGCAGGCGGCCTGTATGACGAAATTTCCAAGAGCCTGACGCCCCAGGCTTCCGGCTTCATCAGCCAGACTTTCGCTGATGATACCATCGGGGTTCTGATCGGCGGCGCCTATACGAAGCGCAACATCCGCTCCGACTTTTCTTCGTCCATTTCCCGGGGCCAGGTCGATTTCGACGCAAACGGCGACGGCGCTATTGCCGGGGACGGCTCGGAGAGATTTGCATTTCCGAATATCACCGCCTTCGGCATTCGACAGACCAAGCGCGAGCGTATCGGCGCGACAGGCGCGCTACAGTGGAAGCCGGACGACAGCCTCGAGATGACGCTCGATGGTCTCTATTCTTATTACAGCACGCCGGAGACGACCTACCAGCAAAACAACAATTTCACCACCAACCTGGGTAGCCTTCACAATGTCGGCATCACCAATGGCGCGATCACGTCGTTCGACATTGACAACGTTGCCTATGAGGTTGCGACTAACCCCGCCTTCCGAAAAGTAAAAACCTGGCAGGCCGGCTACAATATCAAGTGGCGCCCGACCGATCGGCTGAGCCTGACGGGCGATGCCGCCTATTCGCAGGCCTCGTCGGATCAGGGCGGTAAGAACCGCTTTTATGTCGCCGGCATTCCGGGCGCCAATATCCGCTACGAAGCCGGTTCGAAAATCCCGACCACGATCATCACCCTCCCATCGCTCACGCCGGGCGGGCCGCGACGCGACGCATCGGAGTTCACTCCCGGCGAGGTCAGCCCCTCCTTCGCGCAGGTCAATGGTTCCGACATCTCGGACAAGGTCTTCCAGGCTCGTCTCGACGGCGAGTGGAAGTTCGATGGTGGGGTCCTGTCCTCACTCACGTTCGGCGCGGAATATGTCAGCCGGATCAAGGATAACCGTGCCTTCGACACGGCCAATGCATGCGCCTTCTGCGGCTTTCCCTTCAGCTTCGGTCAGACCGGCGTGGACGTGCTCAATTCCTTCCCCGGTGGCAGCTTCATGGGGGGCAAGGCAGGCGATTTCCCGCATGTCTGGCCCGCGGTTGACGTAGACAAGTTCCTGGCGGCAGTGCAGGCTGCCGAGGGTCGTCTCGTCAACCCGTCTACGGGCCAGGTCTATCCGGTCGGCTACACTGCCGACCAGCTACGCGCCGTCTTCCTGCCGCGCAATTCGAGCAAGATCGACGAGAAGAGTTATGCGGGCTATGTCCAGGCGAACTTCGAGACGGGTGCACTGTCGGGCAATGTGGGCGTGCGCGTCATTCACACCGAGCTGACCTCTTCTGGCGCCACGCAGGAACTCCTGTCGCTGACGCCGATCCCCAATACCTCCAACTTCAATGCCGTCTTCAGCGACGTGCTTCCGGTCAGCGAGACGGGCAAGTACACCAAGGCGCTGCCGTCCCTCAACCTGACCTATAAGCTCGAAGAGAATCTGCTGTTACGCGCCGCGGCTTCGAAATCGATCGCACGGCCCAACATCAATCAACTCGGCGTCAACGTGAATTACGAGGTGAACAGCACCCCGCCATCGTTGACAGAGGCCGGCAACGCCGCGCTGAAACCGATCCGCTCGACCAACCTCGATGCGTCGATCGAATATTATCCTACCCGTTCCAGCATCCTGTCGCTCGGCGTCTTCTACAAGGACATCAAGGGCTTTGTCTCGCCCGTGACCGTCACGGAGACAATCGCAGGTTACGCCATGCAGGTGACGCGCCCCGTCAATGGCGACGATGCCTATATTCTTGGCGTGGAGGGCAATGTCTCATACCTCTTCGACAACGGTCTCGGCTTCCAGCTCAATGGAACGCTCAACAAGAGCAAGGCGGATTACAGCTCGACGCTGGCTGGACGTGTCACGACCCTCGAAGGCTTGTCCAAATATTCTTTCAATGCCGTCGCCCTCTATGAGAAACACGGCATCTCTGCCCGTCTTGCCTATAGCTACCGCCGTAAATATGTATCCGCTTCGATCGGGCAGGCATCTGATCCTGAATATACCGACGGTCAGGGCTTTCTCGATGGCAGCATCAGCTATGACCTCACGCCCAATTACACGGTCTATGTGCAGGGCCAGAACCTGCTCAAGGAAGATGTGTTTACCTATTCCGTCGATAAGTATCGCCCGATCTATTATGAGCGGATCGCGCGCCGGGTAGAGTTCGGCGTGCGCGCACGGTTCTGACGGCGTGATCCAGACAATGGCTCCCGCTTCGACATATCCGATCCGGCGCAAGCGCCTCGCCCGCTTGCAGCTCTCGCTTTCCTGTCTTCTCGTGGCGGGCGTGTCTGCGTACACGCCCGCCACCGCGGCGCCGGCACCTGAAGATCAGGTGCCGCGCGCCGCGCACAGCCTTCGCCTTACCCTCCATACCGATGGCATGGACGTCCGGGTCAAAGGCGGCGTGATGAGGCTCACCGCCCTGACCGATGCGATCGTGCGCGTGCGTATCGCCCGTGATGGCGCGTTTCCCGAAGACGCGAGCTGGGCCGCGCTTCCCGCGATGCGAGCCAAGAGTGTCGTTGTAACGCCGTTACAGGATGGCTTCGCCACAAAGTCACTCCGAGTACGGTTCGCCGGCGATCGGCTGATCATCGAGGATTTGGCCGGTAAGCCGATCCTGGCCGATGCAGCCGCCCCAATCGCGCTGGACGGCACGGCCTACGCGCTGCGCAAGGAGATGCCGCAGGCCGAGCATTATTTCGCGCTCGGCGACAAAACCGGGGGCCTCGACCGGCGCGGCAAAAGCTTCGTGAACTGGAACACGGATGCCTTCGGCTTCACCGACAGCACGGACCCTATCTACAAGTCGATTCCCTTCTTCGTGGGCGTGGGTGGTGAGGGCGGCAGCTACGGCCTCTTCATGGACAATAGCTGGCGCAGCTGGTTCGACTTCGGGCACAAGGAAGAGAATATTCTCTCCTTCGGCGCGTCGGACGGGCCAATCGATTATTATGTGATCCATGGCCCAACCACTGCCGATGTCGTTCGCCGCTATACCGATCTGACGGGCAAGCCTGCGCTCCCCCCGCGCTGGGCGCTTGGGTATCAGCAATCTCGCTACAGCTACATGTCGGCGGAGGAACTGCGCACCATTGCGGACCGGCTGCGGTCGGACCGGATCCCGACCGACGTCCTATGGCTCGACATCGATTTCCAGGATCGCAACCGCCCGTTCACGATCAATTCGCAGACATTTCCCCGCTTCAAGGAGCTCGTCGGCGATCTCGGCAAGGACGGGTTCAAGGTTGTCACGATCACGGATCTGCACATCGCGGAGGCGCCTGGCGAAAGCTACGCGCCTTATGACAGCGGCATGGGCGAGGATCGTTTCGTGCGAAGGGCCGATGGCTCGGTCTATGTGGCGCCGGTCTGGCCCGGCCCCTCCCTGTTTCCCGATTTCACGCAAGCGGACACGCGCGCCTGGTGGGGGAAGCTATTTGCTCCCCAGGTCGCGGACGGTGTGGCGGGGTCGTGGAACGACATGAACGAACCGGCGATCTTTAACACACCTACCAAGACCATGCCCGAGGACGTCCGGCATCGCATAGCGGGGAGCGGCTTTGCCGATCGGATCGCTTCCCATGCCGAGATCCACAATGTCTACGGAATGGAGAACAGCCGCGCCACCTATGAGGGCTTGCGCGCGCTCGCGCCCGATAAGCGAGCCTTCGTGATGACCCGCGCGAGCTATGCCGGCGGGCAGCGTTACGCCGTCACGTGGACCGGCGATAATCGCGCGACCTGGGATCATCTCAAGCTCTCGGTGCATCAGATCATCAATCTGGGGCTTTCCGGTTTCGCTTATAGCGGTGCCGACGTGAGCGGATTTACGGGTGGGCCCAGCCCCGAGCTGCTGACGCGCTGGTTCGAAATCGGCGCCTTCTATCCAATCTTCCGCGACCATAGCGCCAAGGACACGCCGCGCGTAGAGCCCTGGGTCGATGGTCCCGAACATCTGGCGATCCGGCGCCGCTTCGTCGAGGAACGCTACAAGCTCCTTCCTTATTTCTACGCGCTTGCCGATCAGAATGCGCGCAGTGGCGACCCGCTCCTGCGGCCGGTATTCTATGACTATCCAACAGCGCTCAACATGTCGTGCGACCAGTCGTTCGCCTTTACGCTCGGCCGCTCGCTCCTTGTGGCTCCCCCGCCCAGTCCGGAATCACCGCAGGATTATGATGTCTGCCTTCCGGCCGGCGGATGGTTCGATTATTGGACCGGTCTTCCGGCGGGTAAGCGCCAGGAGGCTCTGTCTGGCCAGATCCAGTCGGCCACGCAGGCCACAGGCGTCAGGGTCGAGGCCGGCGATATCGTCAGGGAAACGCCGCGACTGGACCATCTTCCGGTCTTCGTTCGCAGTGGAACGATCCTTCCGCGCCAGCCAATCGTTCAAAATACATCGCAGGTTCCGCAAGGCGCGCTCCAGCTCGATGTGTATCCGGGCGACGACTGCCGCGGAGAACTCTATGCCGATGACGGCGAGAGCATGGCTTACGAGCGCGGTGCCTATCTGCGTCAGACGCTGCGTTGCCAGAGCCACAACGGGGATCTGCGTCTCGAACTCGGCGAGCGGGAGGGCAGCTACAAGCCTTGGTGGCGCGACATCCATGTCACCATCCATGGCTGGCAGAACGAGAGCCGCATCGTGCTCGGCCGCAAGTCTCTCAAGGGTCGTACCGACGTCGGCCTCCAAACGCTGACATTCAGCATGCCTGACAATGGCCGTAGCGCGCAGGTTCTGATCGGACCCGCGAGATGATGCACGAGTGACGCGGCGCCAAGCTAAGCGGAGCGCGTCGAGTAACAAGCGGGGAGATACGAGTTCATGCTGGCCACCACTATGTCGGATCGTGCGCCGGACGCCGAAGTCGCCCCTGGCGGCTATGACGCGCCGGACCTGCGTGTCTTCGTTTTCGCCCTGTTCTTCGTCTTCGGCGGTATCACCAGCTTGAATGACGTTATCATTCCGAAGCTGAAGGATCTGTTCACGCTCGGTTACGCCCAGGCATTGCTCGTCCAATCCGCTTTTTTCGCCGCCTACGCCATCGTCTCCTTCCCTGCCTCCGCGATCGTCCGGCGCCTGGGCTATATGCGCTCGGCGGCGCTGGGCCTCCTGACCATGATGGCCGGCTGCCTTCTCTTTATTCCGGCGTCCGCCTCGGCAACATTCTCCGTCTTTCTGATCGCGCTGTTCGTGCTGGCGGCAGGCGTCACGATGGTCCAGGTCGTCGCAAACCCGCTCATCTCACTGCTCGGCCCTGCACATTCGAGCGCCAGTCGACTGACCTTTGCCCAGGCTTTCAACTCGCTCGGGACGACAATCTTCCCGTATGTGGGCTCCATCATCATCCTGGGCAGCCTTGCCAGCGTCGATGCATCGGCCCTGACCGGCGCAGCGCTTGGGGCATACCGTGCGGCTGAAACCAAGGTGATCGTCTACACCTATTTGGGCCTCGCCGCGGCGCTGGCTGTCGTAGCCTTCTTCGTCTGGATACGCCGCAACCGGCTCGCTGAGACCCCGCCGGAAAGCGTACGCCCTTCCCATGCGCTCGGCCTTCTCAAGCACAGGCGCTTCGGTTTCGGCGCATGCTGCATCTTCCTCTACGTCGGCGCCGAGGTCTCGATCGGCTCGTTCATCGTCAACTATCTGATGCAACCGGGCGTCATGGGTCTCGCTGAGCAGGACGCCGGAAAGCATGTTCCGCTTTATTGGGGCGGCGCGATGGTCGGTCGCTTCATCGGCTCAGCGTTGTTGCGCCTGATTTCACCGGCCAAGGTGCTTGCCGCTGCGGCCACCGGAGCGGTCGCGCTGCTCCTCATCTCCGGCAATAGCGTGGGTCCTGCCTCGGGATGGGCGCTGCTCGCGATCGGCCTGATGAATGCGATCATGTTCCCGACAATCTTCAGTCTCGCCTGCGAAGGCCTGGGCAAGCGAGCACCCGAAGGATCAGGCATCATTTGCATGGCGATTGTGGGGGGAGCTATCATTCCACCGCTCACTGGCCACATGGCCGATCTTGTTGGCCTCCATGCGGCTCTGACGGTACCTGCCCTGTGCTATGTCCTGATCGGGTTTTATGGCGCTCTTGCGCGCTACCTGCCTGGTTTTCGCGGATGAACATTCCGATGGCTTCTTTCCGAACAGCCAGGACGCCGGTCGAGCGTCCGGCTGCCGCTCGCGCCGCCAAACTGCTCCTGTTCGGGGCAACCGGCGATCTGTCGCAGCGCATGCTGCTGCCATCGCTCTATGGTCTCGATGCGGATGAGCTCCTCGCCGATGGCTTTAGAATTCTCGCCACTGGCCGTGAGCCGATGGACGTCTCTGCCTTCCGCGCGAAGACAGAGGCGGCCTTGCAGCACTTCGTAGAGGCCGCGCGTATGGAGTCGGCGGCGCTCGCCCGCTTTCTCGCGCGTCTGGACTACGTGGCTGTGGACATCGCGCGAGACGAGGACTTTTCCGTTCTGGCGGACGCCGCGCGTTTTGCGCAGGATCAGCCGAGCGCCGTCTTCCTCTCGACGGCGCCCTCCCTGTTCGCGTCGGCGGTCGAAGGCCTCGGGCGTGCCGGACTTGCAGGAAAGCAGGCCCGCCTCGCGCTGGAAAAGCCGCTTGGCTCCGATCTTGAATCGAGCCGGAAGATCAACGACATTGTCGCTGCCCGGTTTCCCGAAGATCGCACCTTCAGGATCGATCATTATCTGGGCAAGGAGACGGTTCAGAACCTGATCGCGCTTCGCTTCGCGAACGCCTTGTTCGAACCCCTGTGGAACGCACAGGGAATCGAGCATGTGCAGATCACGGTCGCCGAGACGGTAGGGCTGGAAGGGCGCGTCGATTATTTCGATGGGGCCGGATCCCTGCGGGATATGGTCCAGAACCACATGCTGCAGTTGCTCGCACTTGTGGCGATGGAGCCGCCGCAATCGTTCGGGGCGACTGCCATACGCGATGAGAAGGTGAAGGTACTGCAGTCCCTGCGGCCGATCGGTGGTCCAGGGATCCGAGCGCAATGTGTGACGGGACAATATGGTCCGGGGGCGATCGCCGGTCACGCAGTACCTGGATATACCGGAGAACTGGATCGTGCATCCGGCACCGAGACCTTTGTTGCTCTCAAGGCCCATATTGACAACTGGCGGTGGAAGGGGGTTCCGTTCTATCTCCGGACGGGCAAGCGGCTGCCGGTGCGCAAATCCGAGATCGTGATCCAGTTCAAGCCGGTACCCCACTCCATCTTTGCGGACGCAGTGCCGCTCCAGGCCAACAAGCTCGTCATCCGACTACAACCCGAGGAGACGATCCGGCTGCTGGTCATGGCCAGGGAGCCTGGTCTCGATCGCGACGGGTTCGGCTTGCGCGAGGTGCCGCTCGACCTCAGCGCGAGCGCGTTTGGGCAGACGAAGCGGCGGATTGCCTATGAACGGCTGTTGCTGGACCTGATCGATGGGCAGTCGACCCTCTTTGTGCGCAATGACGAAGTCGAGGCGCAGTGGGAATGGATTGACGGGATCCGCGCTGCACTCGCCGAAAATGACATGGTCCCCGGCGACTATACGGCGGGCTCCTGGGGTCCGTCCGCTGCCATAGCGCTTGCCGAGCGTGACGGCGCTTCCTGGCACGATTGAAAGCTGCAATGACGAACCTCCATTCCACCGTCGCTGCGGTTACGGCCCGCATTTCCCAACGGTCGCGGGCATCGCGTCGGGCCTATCTCGACCTGATCGCCCGCCAGCAGGACGGGGGCACCAATCGCCGTCGTCTCGCATGCGGTAACCTTGCGCATGGCTTCGCCGCGTCCGGCGAGGACAAACCCATCATCCGAGCAGCAACGGCGATGAATATGGGTATCGTCACGGCCTATAACGACATGCTCTCGGCTCACCAGCCTTACGCACGCTACCCCGAGCGTATCAAGATCGCCGCGCGCCAGGTCGGCGCGACGGCGCAGGTCGCCGGCGGCGTCCCCGCAATGTGCGACGGCGTGACCCAAGGCCTGCCCGGCATGGAACTCTCGCTATTCTCGCGTGACACCATCGCGCTCTCGACAGCCGTCGCGCTCAGCCACGGCATGTTCGAGGGCGCGCTTCTCCTGGGCATTTGCGATAAGATCGTGCCGGGCCTGCTGATCGGCGCGCTGAGCTTCGGGCATCTGCCGACGATCCTGGTCCCGGCGGGTCCGATGCCCTCAGGACTCCCCAACAAGGAAAAGCAGCGCATCCGCCAACTCTACGCCGTGGGCAAGGTCGGGCGCGAGGAACTGCTGGAAAGCGAAAGCGCATCCTATCACGGGGCGGGCACCTGTACTTTTTATGGCACGGCCAACTCCAATCAAATGATGATGGAGGTGATGGGCCTTCATATGCCGGGTGCAGCCTTTATCAACCCGGGCACGCGGCTGCGCGACGCGCTGACTATGGCAGCGACTCATCGGCTCGCCAATATCGGCTGGGACGGCGACGATTATCGACCGCTCGGTCGCTGCGTGGACGAGAAGGCGATCGTCAACGCCATCGTCGGCCTGCTGGCGACGGGCGGCTCGACCAATCACGTCATCCATCTTCCCGCCATCGCGCGCGCGGCGGGCATTGTGATCGACTGGGAAGATATCGACCGGCTGTCCGCCGTGACCCCGCTAATCGCCCGGGTCTATCCCAACGGCGAGGGTGATGTGAACCATTTCCAGGCGGCGGGCGGCATGGCCTTTGTAATCCATGCACTGCTCGACAGCGGCCATCTCCATCGCGACATCCTGACTGTGGCCGGGGATGATCTGGGCGACTATGCCCGGGAACCGCAGCTAGAGGCCGATGAGGTGGTCTGGCACGATGGCATACATCGATCGCTGGACGAGACGATGCTGAGGCCGCCGGCTCATCCCTTTCAAGCCGACGGGGGCATGCGTCTGGTGCAGGGCAATCTCGGCCGGGCCACTTTCAAAACATCGGCCGTCGCCCCCGAGCGCTGGAACATTGAGGCTCCCGCGCGCTTATTCTCCCACCAGGACGAGGTGCTGGCTGCGTTCCGCGCCGGTGAACTCGAACGCGATGTCGTTGTCGTGGTCCGCTTCCAGGGCCCACGCGCCAATGGCATGCCCGAACTGCACAAGCTCACGCCGGCGCTTGGTGTCCTGCAGGACCGCGGCTTCAAGGTGGCTCTCGTGACTGATGGACGCATGTCGGGCGCGTCGGGCAAGGTGCCGGCCGCGATCCATCTGTCACCTGAAGCGCTCGCCGACGGGCCCATCGCGAAATTACGGGACGGCGACATCATTCGGCTTTCGGCCACAGATGGTGTGCTCAATGCCCTGGTGGATCCCGTCGAATGGGCGAGGCGCACAGCCATTCCCGCCCCGCCTTCCGGGCAGGATACGGGCCGCGGTCTTTTCGCCTTTATGCGTCATGGCGCGTCCCATGCCGAGGAAGGCGCTTCAGCGATGCTTGCTCAACTGGAGGTCTGAAGATGAACATTGTTGTGGCGGACATCGGCGGTACCCATGCACGCTTTGCGCAGGCCTCGCTCGATCAAGGCGTACCGACGCTAGGACCGGTGCGCAAGTACAAGGTTGCAAGCCACCCCAGTCTCGAAGCCTGCTGGGCCGCCTTTGCGGCCGACGAACCGACGCCCCTACCCTCACACGCTTCGATCGCCTTTGCGACGGCGATCGGGGGCGAGACGGTCAAGCTCACCAATAGCAGCTGGATCATCCATCGCAGTACTCTGGCGGACGAACTTGGGCTTGAACACGTTCGCCTCGTCAATGATTTCGAAGCCGTTGCCCATGCCGTGACAAAACTCCCCCCTTCAGGTTTCGAGACAATTTTCGGACCCGACGTTCCGCTTCCCCGAAACGGTTCGGTGACGGTACTCGGACCGGGGACCGGCCTGGGCGTCGGGCTGATTGCCTTCGAGGAGGGCGAGCCGCGTGTCGTTGCAACCGAGGGCGGGCATCTCGATTTCGCACCCCTCGACGCGCTGGAAGGGAGGATCGTCGACTACCTGCGAGACAAGTTCCTTCGAGTCTCGAGCGAGCGGATCGTGTCGGGTCCGGGCCTCAACAATCTCTACAAGGCCATGGCGACACTGGGGCACGAGCGCGTGATGCTTATGGAGGACGCCGAGCTCTGGCAGGCCGCGATCGAAAGTAGCGATCCGTTCGCCGCCACCGTCCTCGAACGCTTCTGTCTTTGCTATGGCTCGGTCGCAGGCGATCTCGCGCTCGCCCACGGACCGCGTCACGTCGTGCTCGCCGGTGGCCTGACCCAGAGGATGCGCAGCATCTTGAAGACAAGCGGGTTCCACGACCGCTTTGTCGCGAAGGGCCGCTTTGAGAACCTGATGCGATCAATACCGATACAGATCGCGCAACATGAGGAAATCGGCTTGTTCGGAGCGGCTGCAGCCTACCGGAAAGAATTGCAATTCGCATGACCGTGGACGACGCCCAAATCATTGTTGTCCATAATCAGTCGTTCGAACAGCACTGACGATTCCTCGGCGCGCGTGATCTGCCCCCCCGCTGAGTGGCCCAGAGACTATGAGAGTCTGGACCACGAAAGGGACATTGAATGCCGATCAAGAAGCACAAGCCGGAAGAGATCATCGGTAAGCTGCGTGAAGTTGAGATTGTGCTGGCGCAGGGAGCCTCGACCGCTGAGGCGTGCCGTCGGATCGCGGTCAGCGAGCAGACCTATTATCTCTATGGACGGCTCTCCCTTTGCAAGCGGCATTGAAACGTTCTGCGTGGATCAGTTGCAAACATCTATCCGGCGTCAGCTGGTTGTCCAGAGCGCCCAAATGGG
>NZ_NOIW01000275.1:0-318 GCF_002708645.1 Sphingobium sp. IP1 | reverse complement strand
CCCCTGCACAACGCTTGATGGATTTTGGTTGGGCCCATCACTCGACGAAGAATTCCCTCAATCAACGGCCCGCCTGCGACCAGCAGCTTGAATGGGTATCTCGCATGTAAATGACCGCGATTGGCCGGTAGGCGACTGTCCGGTTCGGAGCCGGGATGCGTGGATAGCTGACGGTCGTTCGGAGTCGGCAACCGACCAAAATGCGTCGTTCACCGCTCGGGCTTCTAACGGCAGCTTGTTTCGGAACCTGCCGTTTGCTCGTTGCGAACCTTCGTGGCCGCCCAACAAGGGATTACAATCGCTGCGACACCGGTATGG
>NZ_NOIW01000274.1:0-357 GCF_002708645.1 Sphingobium sp. IP1 | reverse complement strand
GCGGGATGGAGCAGCCCGGTAGCTCGTCAGGCTCATAACCTGAAGGTCGTAGGTTCAAATCCTACTCCCGCAACCAAATCACAACACACACACGCACGCCGCCTCGGACAGCCCCAAGGCGGCTTTTCTGTGTCTGCGCCCTACCAGACCAGCGGAAGTGACTTGGGCCCAACCACACCGCCAGGCCAGTAGCTGATCACCGCATCAGACCGAACCGCAAAGTCCGGCAACTGAACCGCCCCGGGTTTGCCGGAGGCTATTTGGTTTAAGTTACGCAGCCATGGGGACGTCGTCCAGCATGGCGTAGTACAGTTCCTCAGCTTCAGCCGGCGGGATATTGCCGATGGGTTCGAGCAG
>NZ_NOIW01000273.1:0-406 GCF_002708645.1 Sphingobium sp. IP1 | reverse complement strand
GCGAGGCGCAGCGGGTGCGCAGGCGATGCGACGGCATCGCCGCGCCCGCCAGCGAGCCGGACCGGGCGGCGGTGCGCCATGCCCGATGGGTGCCGCGCCGGTCGATGCGGAGCGAGCGCGACACGCGCAGGCGTGGCCGCGATGCGAGCGAGCCGGCGCGGCTGTTGTGCGCGGTGCGATCGGCACCGGCGAGGCGTAGCGAACGCGCGATCCGCAGGGATCGCCGTGACGCGAGCGAGCCGTGCCGATCGGCTGTCATGGAGGCCGTCCCGGGACCGCGCGAGGCGCAGCGGGTGCGCAGGCGATGCGACGGCATCGCCGCGCCCGCCAGCGAGCCGGACCGGGCGGCGGTGCGCCATGCCCGATGGGTGCCGCGCCGGGCGACGCGGAGCGAGCGCGACACGCG
>NZ_NOIW01000272.1:0-439 GCF_002708645.1 Sphingobium sp. IP1 | reverse complement strand
TGCTCGAACCCATCGGCAATATCCCGCCGGCTGAAGCTGAGGAACTGTACTACGCCATGCTGGACGACGTCCCCATGGCTGCGTAACTTAAACCAAATAGCCTCCGGCAAACCCGGGGCGGTTCAATGCGAGAGTATGCGGCGCAGCCGAAAGGAGCCGGTCGTCTGTGGGTAGAGTTTGAACCCGGCGTTCCGGCGGCCCGCGCTTCCGAAATTCGCCAGCAGGTAATTGCAAGCGGCCTATGCAAACAGAAGCGATGCGTGGAAGGACGTTGGGGCGTTCAGCGACCAGTAGTTAACTAACTGCTATATACGGGACTGTCAGGATTTCCGTGTGCGGCCGGGCGGTTGATCATCAGGCCGCCATGGCTCTGATGAAACGTTCGCCGAAGATCACGGCAAATTGCGCCTTCGCCATGGTCCACTCACGTGGTGGCATC
>NZ_NOIW01000271.1:0-457 GCF_002708645.1 Sphingobium sp. IP1 | reverse complement strand
GGCAGCGCCGCCCGCCAAAAGCTGATCGAGAAGCTCATTCGGTATGGCAGGTTCTTTGCGTCGTGACATAGTGGGACTCCTTGTTGCCCATTATGCCCGGCCACACACGGAAATCCTGACAGTCCCTAATGCCGCCGCCAGGCTTCGATCAGCACCCTGGCCTCGGCGAGGCTGTAGAAGATTTCACCATTGAGCAGTTCGTCGCGCAGCGACCCATTGAAGCTTTCATTATAGCCATTCTCCCATGGCGATCCCGGCGCGATGTAGAGCGTCTTCACGCCGATCTGCCGCAGCCATTGCTGGACGGCATTGGCGATAAATTCGGCGCCATTATCTGACCGTATATGTGCAGGCGGGCCGCGCGAGATGAACAGGTCCGCCAAGGCCGCCAGCACATCCTCATGTTTGAGCTGTCGCGCAACGATAAGCGCCAGACATTCCCTGCTGGCCTCGTCGA
>NZ_NOIW01000270.1:0-487 GCF_002708645.1 Sphingobium sp. IP1 | reverse complement strand
TAGGGTCCGGACTCAATTGCACCAGAAGGTGAGTGAGGCAGCGAGGAAGACGCCGGCCATGTAATTGGTGGCGAGCTTGTCGTATCTGGTGGCGATGCGGCGCCAATCCTTGAGGCGGCACCAGAGGCGCTCGACGAGGTTGCGTGCCTTATAGGCGTCGCGATCATAGGGGATGGGCGCTTTTCTGCTGCGGGTGGCGGGGATAACCACTTCGGCACCTTGGGCCTGGATGGCGGCGCGGATGGTGTTGCTGTCATAGCCGCGGTCGGCGATCAACTTGTCGAAGCGGCCACGCGCGGCCTCGATCAAGGCAGGCGCCATGGTCATGTCGGAGAGGTTGCCGGGCGAGATCAGCAGAATGCGCGGCCTTCCGGCAGCGTCGGTCAGTCCGTGGATCTTGCTGGTGCGTCCGCCGCGCGAGGTTCCGATGCCTTGCGCGAAGGCCCCCCTTTTGCGCCGGCGGCCGAGCGATGGACCTTGATGCTGG
>NZ_NOIW01000269.1:0-533 GCF_002708645.1 Sphingobium sp. IP1 | reverse complement strand
ATAGAGCCTGTTGCCAGGGCCGTATTGGCAGCAATACGGTTGCAGGACTATCTACACAACAGCGCCGATCGAACGGAAGCGCCGCGAGATGATGAGCCCCTGTTCAAACCGGCCTTGATTCGGGGGGTGGGCAATGTCCAGCTTACGGCGCATCAATCGACCGTATACCTGAATTACTTTGCCAAAGAGTGTCGCCGGCTCGCCGAAGAAATGGCAGCGGCGGCGCCCGCCGAAGCCGACCGCATACTGGCACTTTATCATATCCCGGACGAGGGTGATGAACCCTGGCGGTGGCGCACGCGTCAGCTCCGCCGCACCCTTGCATGGTACATCGCCAGTCAGCCCTTCGGCGTGATCGCGGGCATGATACAATATGGGCACGCGAGCGCCATGATGTTCGAAGGCTATGCGGGCACTTCCCAATCCGGCTTCCGTTCGGAGATCGAAGAGGAACGTCGCCTCGCTCAGCTCAGCGATATCGTCGAGATGTACGAGGACTGGAAGGCAGGGATCAATCCAGGCGGCCCCATGCG
>NZ_NOIW01000027.1:0-59223 GCF_002708645.1 Sphingobium sp. IP1 | reverse complement strand
TCAATGAGGTTCCGGTGCCCGCACCGCCGCCGGCCCCGCCGCCGCCGCCCGCTGCAAAGCAGGCTGCAAAGGGCGTGTCGCCGCGTGGCAATCCGGGTTCCTGGGCAACCACGGAAGACTATCCTTCGCGCGCTCTGCGTGAAGAAAAGCAGGGGACCACTGGTTTCCGTCTTGAAGTGGGTGCCGATGGCCGTGTCACGAGCTGCACCGTTACGCAGTCGAGTGGCTCGCCTGAACTGGACGACGCAACTTGTAAGCTGGTTTCCCGCCGCGCGCGCTTTAGCCCCGCGGAAGATGACCAGGGTAACAAGATCCCGTCGACCTACGCGAACCGCATTCAGTGGCGGATCCCGCAGTAATTTAAACGGGAGGGCAGGCGCCCGGCGCCGCTCTCCCCTTTCACGATCCTTTTGAGAGGGAAGTCTTGAACATGTTGATGTATCTCGCAGCCGCGGCGCCCAAGCCGGAAAACCCGTACGGCCTGATGGAAGCCCTGGAGCAGGGCGGCACCATTGCCTGGACCGTCTTCATCATCCTGTGCGCCATGTCGGTCGGCACTTTCTACATCCTGTTCACCAAGCTGATCGAACAGCAGAAGGTGATCAGCCAGGGCAAGAAGATCCGTGCGACCTTCTGGCGCGCCGCTTCGCTGAAGGAAGCTTCGGCCAAGCTCGAAAAGAACTCGGCCTACAAGCAGATCGTCGATGACGGCATCAAGGCTCAGGAAGAGCATGGCAAGCTGAAGGATCCGGTCGAAGCACATGACTGGCTGCACGGCTCGCTGGCTCGCTCGGAAGCCGCGATCAACTCGTCGCTCGGTGGCGGCCTGGCGTTCCTCGCCACCGTCGGTTCGACCTCGCCGTTCATCGGTCTGTTCGGTACCGTTATCGGCATCTACCGCGCCCTGATTAAGATCGGCGCTGCCGGTCAGGCCTCGATCGACGCCGTTGCCGGCCCGGTCGGTGAAGCTCTGATCATGACCGCGCTGGGTCTGGCCGTGGCCGTTCCCGCCGTTCTGGCCTACAACTTCCTGCAGCGCCGCAACAAGGCGATCTCGGAACAGCTGAACGGCTTCACCGTCGACCTGCTGGCCTACCTGGTTTCGGACGGCGCCGTGAAGCCGACCGTTGCTGCCGCTCCGGCCGCTGCTGCTGCCAAGCCGGCTGCTGCGCCGACCAAGGCCTAATCGCCTTAAGACGCCGGTTCGGGCGCCGGGTGGCGGCTGCGACCACCCGGCCCCTGCCGGACAGGGGCCCCGGTTAACGGGGCACCTACGACACCAAGGTTAGGATTGTATCAATGGCAATGAGTGTTGGCTCCGACGGCGGTGACGACAAGCCGATGTCCGACATCAACACGACGCCGCTCGTCGACGTCATGCTGGTGTTGCTCATCATCTTTCTCATCGCGGTCCCGGTCGTCGTCCAGACGGTCGATCTGCAACTTCCCAAGGTGGCGTTCGAGCCGACCACGACGAAACCCGAAAATGTTTCCTTGTCGGTCACCTCGGCGCCCGACGGCAGCTGTGCGGTTTACTGGAACCTGACCAAGGTCAGCTCCGACGAACTGCTCGATCGCGCCGTCGCCAAGCTGGAAGCGGACATCAAGAAGGCTGGTGGTGTTGAAAATCTGACGCCCGAGGATCTGCCCGAAGTGCATATCCGCGGCGACATCAATACCCCCTATCGTTGCATCGGCGGCACCATCTACACGATGCAGCGCGCCGGTTTCCCGAAGGTGGGCTTCATCTCCGAACCGGAACCCGGTTCGACGACGACCCGCCTCTGATCGGCCGCATAAGGAGAATTCGTTATGGCCATGAGCATGGGCTCCGATGATGGTGAGCCGATGGTGGAAATGAACACGACGCCGTTGATCGACGTCATGCTCGTTCTCCTCATCATGTTCATCATCACCATTCCGATCCAGACCCACGCGGTTAAGATCGATCTGCCGCAGAGCGCGCCTCCGAGCGACAATGTGGTCGACCCTGTCAAGAACAAGGTCGCGATCGATGCCGGCGGCGTGATCAGCTGGAACGGTGCGCCGATCGACCTGCTGACCCTGCGTCAGTATCTGCAGCAGTCGCTGCGTCTGCCCGTCGAGCCGGAACTGCAGTTCCAGCCGAACGCGCAGACCCGCTACGTCGTCGTTGACGAGGTGCTGGCGGAGATCAAGCGCGCGGGCGTGACCAAGCTGGGTTTCGTCGGCAACGAGCAGTATAGCTCGTTCTGATCCCTGATCGTCCGGGGCCCGTCGGTCTCAGACTTCCCGTCTCCGACCCATCGGACGATCAATCGGACCACAGACCAGGGGCTGCTTCGGCAGCCCCTTTTTTGTGCCCGTCCGTCTCCCGCTTAACATTTCCCTTACCTTCCTGCGCGATGCTGAAGGGGAATGGGTGGATGTGGACCATGGGCGCTGAACGACTGACCGAATTGGAACGCAGGGGCCGGCTTGCCGAACGGCGCGACGTTGTGATCAGCGTCAAGGTGCGGCGTCCGGGTGAAACCTGGTTCACCAGCAATATCGCCGACATGTCGCTTACCGGCTTTCGCCTGCACAGTTTCATGAAGCTCACCGTCGGCAGCGAGCTGTGGATCATGCTACCGGGCTTCGAGGGCCGTCGCGCCCGCGTTCAATGGGTGCGCGCGCATGAATCGGGCTGCACCTTCGAGCGCCCGCTCCATCCCGCCATCTTCGACTATATCATCCAGCGCAGCCTGTCCGGCCGCTGACGGCGCCTTAGCCGTCCAGCTGGTCCTGGAACTGCAGGCTGGCCAGCCGCGCATAAAGGCCGCCCAGCGCCACCAGCGTCGCATGGTCGCCCTGTTCCACGATCCGTCCCTGATCCAGCACGATGATCCGGTCGGCCGCCCGCACGGTCGCCAGCCGATGGGCGATGACGATCGTCGTGCGCCCCTGCATCAGTCGGTCGAGTGCATCCTTGACCAGTTGCTCCGATTCCGCGTCCAGCGCCGACGTAGCCTCGTCCAGCAGCAGGATCGGCGCATCGCGCAGCAAGGCACGGGCGATCGACACGCGCTGGCGCTGCCCACCCGACAGCCGTGCGCCGCCTTCGCCCAGATGGCTGTCCAGTCCCTGGGGCAGGGCGCGCAGGAAGGCTTCGGCATTGGCCGCCCGCGCCGCCGCCCATATCTCCTCGTCGCTCGCATCCCATTTGCCATAGCGCAGATTGTCGCGGGCGGAGGCGGCGAAGATCACGCTGTCCTGCGGCACCATCGCCATCGCGGCGCGCAGCGCGGCGGGGTCGGCGGCCGGCAGCGGCACATCGTTCAGCCGCACTTCGCCCTGATCGGGATCATAGAAGCGCAGCGCGAGCTGGATCAGCGTCGACTTGCCGGCGCCCGAAGGCCCGACCACCGCCACCGTCTCGCCTGGCGCAATGTCGATCGTGACGCCGTTCAGCGCCGCCTGGTCGGGCCGGGTGGGATAATGGAAATGGACATTGTCGAAGCGCAGCCGCGCGCCTTGCGGCAGCGTGGGGATCGCAACCGCTACAGCCGGCGCGGCGATCGCCGGCTCGGCCGCCATCAGCTCGTCCAGCCGGCTCGCCGCCCCGGCGCCACGCAGCAGATCGCCCCAGCTTTCCGACAAGGATCCGAACGCACCGGCCACCAGCCCGCCGGTCAGCACGAAGGCGGCGATGCTGCCACCCGACAGTCGCCCGGCCGCGACGTCGATCGCGCCCAGCCACAGCACCCCGGTGATCGATCCGAACACCAGGGCAAAGGCGATGGCGGTCATCACCGCGCGCAGCAATATGCGCTGCCGGGCAGTGGCAAAGCCGCTCGCGACGGTCGCGTCGAACCGGGCCGCCTCGCGTCCTTCCTGGCCAAAACCCTGGACGATCTTCATCGCGCCCAGCACTTCGGTGGTGACGCTGCCGACCTCGGCCAGCCGATCCTGGCTGGCGCGCGACAATTTGCGCACTCGCCGGCCCAGCGTTACCAAGGTCAGCACGATCACCGGTATGCCCAGGATCAGCAGCCCCGCCAGCTTGGGCGCCAATATGAACAGATAGATGAAGCCACCAATGCCGGTGACCAGGTTGCGCAGCGCGACCGACACGGTCGATCCCACCACCTGGTCGATGATCGCGGTGTCCGCCGTCATGCGCGACGCGATCTCGGACGGCCTGTTTTCCTCGAAGAAGACCGGCGCCTGGCGCAGCAGATTGGCCTGGGTCGCGCTGCGAATGTCGGCGACCACCCGCTCGCCCAGCCAGGACACGAAATAGAAGCGCAGCGCGCTTGCCAGCGCCAGGATCACGACGAGCAGGAACAGATATTCGAACCAGCGGCTGATATCGCCGCCACCGGTAAAGCCCTTGTCGATCACCAGGCGGAAGCCGCTCGGGATCGCCAGAGTCGCTGCGGAAGAGACGATCAGCGCGGTCAGCGCCCCGGCGATCCGCGCCGGATAGCGCGTCGCAAAGCGCCACAGCATGGCCAGACTCGACAGGGCAGGGCGATCGGCGCGGCGCGGCGCGGGTGCGGTGGCATCCTCCATGTCGGGGCGTTAGCAGCGCGGCGCGCCCGTCTCAATGGGCGCGCGCCATCCCGCCGCTCAGGCCGCCGGTGCGATCCGTTCGGCCAGCGCCATCAGGCGCGGCGTATCCGCCTTGCCGGTCAGCGCATAGGCCATGTCGCCGGCCTCCCAATAGGCGACCGTGCCGTCGCGCCGCTCCGCGATCAACGGCTGCCCTTCCGCCGGCGTTTCCGCCCGGTCGGCGAACAGCGACAATTGCTCGCCCTTTTCGGTGGTCAGCGCGATCGCGATCGCCGGGCTGTCGGCAGTCGGGAACAGTTGCACGTCCCGCACCTGCCAATTGGCCGGCAGGCGCGGCAGCACGATACCGGTCGACCGCCGGATTTCGGCATCGTCCAGCTTGGCGCTCTCGACCTGCGACGCCATCTGCTGGCGCAGCAGGCCGGCGCGGCGCGATGCGGCGGCCTCGTCCAGGAAGGTGCTGGCCTGTGCCGCCTGGGGAAATTCGCCCAGCGCGCCCCGGCCGATCCAGCCCGTCGCCAGCAGCGCAGCGATCGCCGCCGCCCGCCCGACATGGCGCCAGCCGCGCCCGGTCTCATTGTCATTGGCCACTGGTCGCGACATGTCGCGGCGCCGGCCGACCAGCGTCCCCTTGGTGCCGTCATGCATCAGGCGGAAATCGATATGCGGCCAACGCTTGCGCCAGCGACGCGCGACAAGCCGCTCGCCCGGCCGCGCGGCATCGTCCAGCAGCACCACGCCATGGGGGGAGAGGCGGGCGAACAGGCTGTCGGCGGCGCCCCGTACCAGCGGATGCACGCTCCAGGGCGGGCCATCGATGATGATCAGGTCGATCTGCTCGGGCAACCGGTCGATCGCATACCAGCGGCCCGGCCAGTCGGCGCTTTCGTGCGTCAGCGGCGCATGGCGGATATCCACGTCCAGCGCATGGTCGGCCAGCCATTGCCGGGTTGCGTCGACAAAGCCGCCATGCTGGTCGAAACTGTGCAGCTGTCCGCCGCCATGCAATTGCAGCGCCCGCGCCGCGATCAGCGAGGATGCGCCCGCGCCCAGTTCGACGACATGCGCCGGCCGCAGCCGCGCAATCTCGCGCACGATATGGCGCAGGAAGCCGACATCGGCCTTCCAGCTTCCCAGATGGGGCAGCGCATCATGGGGCAGTTTGAGTTCGTCCAGCAGCGCGCGCTTGTCCGCCTTGCGCCCGCCCGACAGGCTGGCCAGCAGCCAGGGCCAGCCGATCGCGCCAAAGGCCAGGCGCCATGCCATGTCGGAGGTGCGGCGGGACAGGTCATCGGTCACGGGTTCGGATTCATGCAGCGAGAGGAAGCCGGTCAATTCACGGGAAGTCACGGGGAAATACGCTCCTGTCGCAAAGGCGGGGACTATGCCGGTCGTCCTGTTTCACGCATATGACGCCGGTCGAATTGGTCAAATCATCACGCAGGAAACGCCGATGACCCGTATAATTTCCGCGACGGTCGAACGCTGGCCGGTTGCGGGCGCCTTCATCATCAGCCGCGGTGCCAAGACGGAGGTGGACGTCGTCGTCTGCACCGTGGGCGACGGCGATCATGTCGGACGGGGCGAGGGGACGGCCATCTATTATGAGGGCGAGACCGCACAGGGCTGCGCGGCGGCGATCAACGCCTATGCCGGGCCGCTCGATCGCGACGCGCTGTTGCAGGCGATGCCGCGCGGCGCCGCGCGCAACGCGCTCGACTGCGCGCTGTGGGATCTGGAGGCGAAACGGGCGGGCGTCCCGGTCTGGCAACTGGCGGGCCTTGCCGCGCCTGCCCCGTTGCCCACCGCCTTCACCATCAGCCTGGGCGAGCCGGAGCGGATGGAGGCCGATGCCCGCGCCGCCGTCGCGCGCGGCTTTGGCCTGCTCAAATGCAAGCTGACGGGGGAGGGCGATCATGCCCGCATCGCCGCCGTGCGCGCCGGCGCACCCGGGGTCCGGCTGATCGTCGACGCCAATGAAAGCTGGCATGACCGCGACATCGTGGCGGAGGCGGCGGCGCTCGCCGAACTGGGCGTGGAAATGGTGGAGCAGCCGATCCTGCACGGGCGGGAGGACAGGCTGGCGGGCCTGCGGGCGCCGTTGCCGCTCTGCGCCGATGAAAGCTGCCACACCCGCGCCGATCTCGACCGGCTGGGCGATTTCGACGCGGTGAATATCAAGCTCGACAAGGCCGGTGGCCTGACCGAAGCGCTGGCATTGGCGCAGGCAGCACGCGCGCGCGGCTTTCGCATCATGGTCGGCTGCATGCTCGGCACCTCGCTCGGCATCGCGCCTGCCGCCTTGGTGGCACAGGGCGCCGACTGGATCGATCTCGATGGCGCGCTGCTGCTGGCGAAGGATCGCGACGGCGCCTTGCCGCTGCGCGATGGCCTGCTCCACCCCGGCACCCTTTGGGGCCAGGGCTAAAACCATTCCTCCCCGCGTGCGGGGAGGGGGACCATCCGCAGGATGGTGGAGGGGGGCAGGCCGCCTGAAGCCGGTCCCCAACCGGCCACCGCTTTCCTACTCGGCCATTCTCTGGTCTATCCTCGGCGATGCAATCCGCGTCATTGCCCGTCGCCCATGGGAGGCGTGACCCAAGTGTCGCCTCGATGGCGCGTCACCGTTGCCTGGTCGTGACCCGACTGTCGCGTGCCTATGACCCAGGTGTCGCGCCGCTGTCGCGTGACAGGGGCGCGGGTGGTGCATATCCGGCGCAAACGGCCCGATTTGCCCGACGACACTGTGAACTTCGGGGCTGTCGCGTCGGCGTGATCCTGCCAGGCCCGCCGATCGCGACAGATTGTCTCGGCTCAGTAACCCAGTGTCAGGCCGACGCTATAATATTTCGGGCCGACATTGGCCTTGGCGCGCAGCTTGGGGATCAGTGGCATCGCCAGCGTTGCATAGGGGCGGGTATTGTCGCCGCTGAAGCGCACGCCCGCGCCAATCGAGACCGACATGGGGATCGTATAGGCCGCCTCGACCCGGCCATAGAGCTTGGTGTCGCCATCGCGCAGATAGACGCCGCCGCCCGGCGTCAGGCTGAAACCCGCCATGTCCAGCGCATAGCCGGCGCCGATCTCGGTGCCCCAATGGCCGTCGGCGCGGCCATAATTGACTTCGGCGCCCAGTCCCTCGGCATGGGCGGCAGGCGCCATAAGGGGGGCAGCGATCAGCAGGCCAAGGGCCGCCATCCGGTTCATTTTCATGGCAAATCCATATCGTTCATTGGTGATGGGTCGGTAAGGGCGCGGCCGGTCCCCGCCGGCAAGCGGAAAGGGGACCAGCCGAATCCGTCCTGCGGTGAAGCGAGGCGTTTCATTCTATCCGTCGACGCGGCGCACTGGCTGCACCTCGGCATAGGGCATGATCGCCTTGCCGTCGGGGGCCGCAGTGAAGCTGGTCTGGGTTGGATAGGCGAACTCGATACCCTCGGCATTGAACCGCTTCCAGATGGCCAGGCCGATGCGATGGCGCATCTGGAAATAGTCATGATGGTCGGGATCGGGCACATCGAAATTGAGCTGATAGTCCAGGCTGCTGGCGCCAAAGGCAATGATACCGGCATTGACGAAGATCATGCCTTCCGCCTCGACGATCTCCTTCAATATGGTGGGGATCGCTTCGGCCTGTTCCTCCGACGTCTGGTAGATGATGCCGATGGCATAGGTGACGCGGCGCTGGATCAGCGTCTGCAGGCTGGTGATTTCCTTCTGCAGCAGATTGGCGTTGGACATCACCTTCTTCTCGCCGCTCATCGCCCGCAGCCGGGTGGATTTCAGGCCGATCTTCTCGACCCGCGCCGTGGTCTGGTCATAGGTGATGATCTCGCCCTGGCGGAACGGCTTGTCGAAGATGATCGACAGCGCCGCGAACAGGTCGGAGAAGATGCCCTGCGCGGCAAGGCCGATCGCGATGCCGCCGATGCCCAGACCCGCGACCAGACCGGTCACGTTGACGCCCAGATTGTCGAGCACCACGATCGCGGCGATCGCGAACAGGGCAAAGGTCACCAGGATACGGATCAGGCCCATCGCATTGGCCAGCGTCTCGCCCTGGCCATCGTCGGCCAGCGTCTTGCGCTCGATCAGGCCCAGGATGATCTCCCGTGCCCAGATCGCGGCCTGCAATACGGTGGCGATGGTGAAGAAGAAGGTGACGGTCTTGCTCAGCGACGCCGGCGCATCGGCGAACACCACGACCAGCCGCGCCGCGACCATGATCATGAAATATTGCGTCGTGCGCGCCGCCGCGCGGCTCAGCACATTGCCAAGGCCCAGCGGGTCGCCACGCCGGCCGCGATGCTTGGTGCCGATCCGGCGCAATGTGGCGAGCGCCAGATAGATGATCGTGGCCGCGCCGACGGCGATCAGGATCTGGATATAATGAAGCTGGAACCAGGCGATGGTCGAATGCCACATTTCCGTGAGGTTGGGCGCACGGACATTGATGTCGATGCCGGGGTCGTTCTTGTTGGCCATGCTGATCCTTGATTGATGGTCCGTGGGCTCGATCAGGCCGCCGCTGCCAGCGGGGGCGCGTTGGCCAGATCGTCGAGGAACGCGATCAGCCCGCGTTCGTGACGCGACAGATAGCGCGTCCGGCGCGGCAGGCGAAGCCCCTGCCGCCATTCATCCTGTCCGTCCTTGCACAGGTCGATCAGGGCGGGGTGGATATAGGATTTGCGGCTGATCGCCGGCGTGTTGCCCAGTGCCGCGGCGACCGGGGCGATCATCTCCTTGAGCGAGACATGGCCCGCTGCCAGCGTCTCGAAGGCGATGGTCGATGCGCCCCAGGTGCGGAAATGCTTGGCGGTGAAGTCGCCGCCCATGGCCTGCGCGATATAGGCGTTGACGTCGCTCGAACTGATCGGCCGCGCCTCGCCATCCTCGTCCAGATATTGGAACAGATGCTGGCCCGGCAGATCCTGCACCGCCCGCACGAATCGCAGCAGGCGGCTGTCGGTGATGCTCAGCTGCTGCTCCTTGCCGGACTTGGCGCGGTAGCGCAGGGTCAGGCTGCGGCCATTCAGGTCGACATGCCGCCGCCGCAGCGTCGTCGCGCCGAAGCTCTTGTTGGTGGTGGCATAATGTTCGTTGCCGACCCGCAGCTTGGCGAGGTCCAGCAGCCGCACCACCGCCGCGATCGTCCGGGCCTTGCGCAGGCCGCGCCGCGACAGATCCTCCTCCATCTGCGCCCGCAGTTGCGGCAGGGCACGGCCGAAGGCGGGGCAGCCGGCATATTTCTCTGCCTCGCGCGCGGCCCGGAAATCGGGGTGATAGCGATATTGCTTGCGTCCCCGCTCGTCATAGCCGGTCGCCTGGATATGGCCGTGGGGGGAGGGGCAGAACCAGCAGTCGCGATAGGCCGGCGGCATGGCGATCGCGTTCAGCCGGTCGATCTCGTCCCGGTCGGTGATGCGGCCGCCGTCCGCCGCGCGATAGGCCCATCCCTGCTTCAGCGCACGCCGGCTGATGCCGGGCATGCCGTCATGGCTGTGGATGATGGCGGGGGACGACATGGGGACCGGGCGACCTTCTTTCTCCCGGTCCAACCCGTGATGATCCGCTTCGTTCCGCGTGCAGCCTGCCCGGCGCCGTCAGGACGGGCGCGATCGCAACCGCTGCAACCAGCCGGCGTCGGCACCATAATGGCCGGTCCAGGGCAGCAACTGGCGGCGCACCGTCGTCGCCTGGGCGCAGCCGACGATCAGGCTGATGACCGCCAGCGGGAAAGCCAGCATCATGGTGGCGGGCATGGCAAAGGCGAGGGTGATCGCCGAAAGCCCGCCGCCAAAGGCCGCCAGCGTCGCCCGCAGGTCGCCGTCGGGGCCGCGCAGCCAGAACAGACAGCCCGTGACGCCCAGCGCGAACATGGCGATATTCTGCATCGCGCCGGCCGGCACGATCGCACAGGCGGCGATCAGCCCGATCATCGCCAGCGCGGCGCGGCGCCATTGCCAGCCGCCGATCAGGCGGGTGAGCAGCGGATAGAGCAGCAATTCGCAGGTCAGCGCCGCCAGCAGGATCGCGCCGGAGGCCGCCGCGCCTGCGCCGTCCGCGATCAAGGCGACGACGGCACTCGCCGCCCAGGGCAGCATCCGCGACGGCGCCATGCGGATATGGCTGATCCAGCCGGTCATGCCCGGCCGCAATGCCCAGCGTCGGTCGGCCTGCCGCAACTGGAAGGCGGACAGGGCAAACAGCATCTGCACGCCCCATGGCATATAGGCGGGGGACAGCAACGGGGCGGCCAGGATCAATCCCAGCATCAGTCCCTGAAGCCAGCCCAAAATCCGCAATTCCATGGTCATGCCGTCACTCCCGCCTGCGCGCCAGGCTGTTCGAAGAACGGCACGCGGCCGGCGTCCTTGCGCTTGCGGGTCAAATAAGTGTCGAGGCCGATCTGAAGCGAGAGCATCATGAAGATGAAAGGCTGATAGGCGATGCCCACGAACAGCGATCCGATCATGTAGACGACATGGCCCTGCTGCAGCGCCACGGCGAAGGGCGCGATCCAGGCCTCGTCCGGTCCGTCGCGCTTGCGATACATGCGGCGGATCGATTCGGTGCGGATGAAGCAGCTCAGGTGCAGCAGCGCCCACAGGAAGAAGCCGAAATAGCCCTGTTCGCCCAGCATCTCGAAATAGGCACTGTGATAGGCGCGGCCCTTGTCGGTGACCAGGCGGCGCTCGATCCGCTTCTCGTCGCCGTCGCCGACCTCGCTCTGGGCGAAATAGGTGAAGCTGTTCTGGAGATAATTGTCGAAGCCGCCGCCGCCCGGATGGGTCTTCACATAGTCGAGCGTCCACATCCACACGGCAACGCGGGTGGAGGCGCTTTCGTCGCCCTGGTGATTCTCGATCGTCTGCATCCGGTTGGTGAAGCTGGCGGGCAGGAAGGGGATGGCGGCCAGCGCGGCAAAGGCCAGCAGCGGGCCATAGACGAATTTGCGCTTCGACCGCATCAGCATCATGCCGGCCAAGATGACCAGACAGACCAGGCCCGTGCGCGCCTCCGTGCCGACCGGCATCAGCATGCAGGCCAGGCACAAGGCATAGGCAAAGGCCTTCACCTTCCAGTCGGGCGGAAAGATGGTGCCATGCTGCGTCAGCCACAGGATGATCGGGATCAGCGCGATCGCCACGCAGGAAATGATGCTGCCCTCATACAGGCCGCTATTATTGTCGACCATCAGATTGAGCACGCCATAGCCGCCGCCCGACAGCGCGGTCTTCATGCCGCCATTGATGATGATCGTGCTCGCGCACAGCACCATGAACAGCGCCAGCGCCTCGATCCGCAGCCGCGTGCGCAGCACCAGCGGCAGGAACACGGCAAAGACGATCGCCTTCCACACCCAGGCCCATTTGGTCGCGGCGTTGATCGGGAAATCGGCGGTGGCGGTGGTATAGCCGCACCAGGCAAGCAGGATCAGCAGCAGCACCTGCCGCGCGGAAAAGCGGCAATCCTTCTTGTCGTCCACCACTATCCACGCCCCGACCGCACAGACGAAGGCGATCAGCGAGATCGGGATCGAATTGAGCAGATAATAGCAGAGCCGCTGGGGCGAAACGATGTCGATATAGGCGTAGATGATGACCAGCAGGAACGGCCGCTTGAATCCCATCAGGAAGAAGGCGCCCAGGAAGGCGATGAAGAAAAGGTCACGCATCGGCGGCGTCTCCGTCCGGCGATGCCGGCGGGGTGTCGATGTCGCGATCCAGGTCCGGGCGCGACAGCAGCCGCCAGGCGGCCAGCAGGATGACGCCATGGCTGATCAGCAGGGATAGGGTATCAATCATTGCGTGTTTTGATCTGCCGGTTCTGGACTCTTGCCCCGTAAAATCCCTAGCGTGACAGAGTTGACGGGGCGTTAAACCTTTTTCGGCAAAAAGTTACCGCTATGACTCGTATCCTTCATGTTCTCGATCACAGCCTGCCGATGCACAGCGGCTACACGTTCCGCACGCGGGCTATCCTGCGGGCGCAGCTGGCCAAGGGCTGGGATGTGCGCGGGCTGACCGGCCGGCGTCACGTCGCGGCGGGGCCGCAGGAGGAACTGGTCGACGGCCTGCATTTCCACCGCACACCGGGCGAAGCGGCCGGCGGCAATGCGCTGCTGCGCGAGTGGCGCGACATATCCGCCCATGCCGATGCGATCGAGTCGCTGGTGCGCCAGTGGCGGCCCGACATCATCCATGCCCATTCGCCGGTGCTCAATGCCATGGCCGCGCAGCGAGTCGCGCGCCGGCACGGCATTCCGCTGATCTACGAGATACGCGCCTTCTGGGAGGATGCGGCGGTCGGCAACGGCACCGGGACCGAAGGCAGCCCGCGCTACTGGCTGACCCGCCAGCTCGAAACCCATGCTGTCCGTGCCGCCGACGCGGTTGCCGTCATCTGTGAAGGGCTGCGGTCCGACCTGGTCGCGCGCGGAATCGATTCGAACAAGATCACCGTCTCGCCCAATGGCGTCGATCTCGATCAGTTCGGTGCACCGGTGCCGCGTGATCCGGCCCTGACCGCGAAGCTGGGGCTGGAAGGCGCCGATGTCGTCGGCTTCATCGGCAGCTTCTATGATTATGAGGGGCTGGACGATCTGATCGCCGCCATGCCGCGACTCGTGCGGGCGCGGCCCAGGGCGAAACTGCTGCTGGTCGGCGGCGGGCCGATGGAACAGGCGCTGCGCGATCAGGCGCTGGCATCACCCTTCACCGACCATATCGTCTTTGTCGGCCGGGTGTCGCACGATCAGGTCGAACATTATTATGCCCAGGTCGATGTCCTCGCCTATCCGCGCAAGGCGATGCGCCTCACCGATCTGGTGACGCCATTGAAGCCGCTGGAGGCGATGGCGCAGGGCCGACTCGTCGCTGCGTCGAGCGTCGGCGGTCATCGCGAACTGATCGAGGATGGCGTGACCGGCACCCTGTTCGCGCCGGACGATCCGGCCGCGATCGCGCAGGCGCTGGCAGGCATGTTCGCGGATCGCGGATTCTGGGATGAACGCCGCATCGTGGCGCGCGATTTCGTCGAGAGGGAGCGTAACTGGTCGTCAAACATTTTGCGTTATGAGCCTGTTTACCAGCGACTTCTGGGACGCGACTCGACCGCAAAGGCGGCCTGAGGAACGGCGGCGATGCCAAAGTTCACACCGTCCATGCGGGGGCTGGCCATCATGGCATTGGCCGCGGCAGGCGGCGGCGCCCTGGTGGTGCTGACCCTGCCGGTCGGCTGGATGGAAATGCTGGTCGCGTCGAGCGGCCTGAGCGAGACGATCCCGGCGGCCGGTCCGCCGCTGGGCATGAAGGCAAGATTGCTGCTGGCCGGTTTTGCCGCGCTGATGAGTGTAGGAATTGTGGCCGCGGTGCGGCGAGATGGATCGGATGCGCCGCACAGGCGCTTGAGAATAAGCGGAAGGCGTCATCCAGACGCCCAAGGAGCAAGAAAAATGGGTTTCGCATTTGCAAAGCTGACCGCGCTTGCCCGCGGACGCAATGTGCCCGCTGCCGAAGAGGCTGCGCCTAGCCAGCGCCGTGCCGACGCGCATCCCGATGCGCCGCCCCGTCCTCCGATCTTTGCCAGCCGCGACTTTGGCGGCGCCGATATCTTCGCGCGCCCGGAATCGGGGCGTCGTCGTCTGGTGGTCGATAGCGATCCGGTAGAGCCGGCGACGGCGACGGTGGTGCGCATGGAGACGCCAGCCGCCTTTGCCATGCCGACCCCGCATGAAGAGGCACCGGTCGAGGATATGGCCATCGCACCGGCGCCCGCCTTCTCGCGTCCGTTCGATGCCATGCCGACCCTGTCGGCCAATCCGATCCCGCTCGGCCGCGCACCGTTCGCGCCGCCGGAAGACGCTATATTCGAGCCCTGGGAAGAAGAGGCAGCGGCGGAATTTGCCGCCTTCGATGAAGAGCCGACCGATATCGCACCGGAGCCGATTGTTGAGCAGGCCCCTGCCTTCGTCCCGGAACCGGTGATCGAAGAACCGATCCAGGCGTTCGATCCAGCGCCCGAACCCGCACCTTTTGTTCCGAGGGCGGAGGCATCGTCCGCTCCGACCCCGCGCAGCATCGACAGCCTGTCGATCACCGAACTGACGGAGCGGCTGGAGCGGGCGCTGGTCCAGCGTGGCCGGCCGGCAACCGCGCCGCGCGTCATCGCCGACATGCCGATCGCTTCGGCGGTGCCGGTGCGCGAGGCGGTGTCGGAGGATGTCGAGGATGCGCTGCGTGCCGCGCTCGGCACGCTGCGCACCATGACCGGGCGCCCGCGCTAAACGATCAGGCTACCAGTCGCGGATGGTGAGGGCGGACAGCTCGATCCATTCGCCTTCCGCGTCGCCGCGCAGGTCGTCGATCACCATGTCGGCGACGAAATGGCCCGGCAAAGTCCATTCCGCATCCTGCAATTCGCTGGCCAGCGCCTCGCGGCGGGCGCGCAGGCTGCCGCCCGCCACCCGCAACAGGATGACATGGCGGCGTCCCTCGAACAGGGCGCTGGCCCAGGGGCGGCTGACCGCGCGCTCGACCGTCGCCGGCTCGCCGATTCGGGCGATCAGCTGGACCAGTGTGCCGCGCCAATAATTACCCACCTCGGGGAAGCGGGATATTGAGGAACTTTTTCGGACGATAACGGGATGAGATACCCGGAAAAATGGGCTTTTCGCGGGTCGCGCGCCGCTTTGAAGGCAAGTGGATAGTTTTTGGCGCGTTTGGCGGTTTCGTCGGCAAGCGGGCTTTCCTGATCGCTGATACTCGGCGGAAATCCGCGGCCACTTCCCACTTATTGGAAAAATCACTTCCCACTTCGCGATAGGCCCCATTTTCTCGGGCTTTTGGCCGCATTCGGTGATCCGTGCGCGGAGACCTAAGTGGAAAGCGAAGTGGGAAGTGAAATCGGTCATCTGGCTGGGCCGGTGATGATCAATTCGCGAGCGGGCTGAGCCTTGCCATTGCCGCTTACCTGATAGGTCGTCTGGACCTCTTCCAGGGTGAAGCGGCCGAACAACTCGCGCACCGTTGGATGGTCATTCAGGCTGAGCATGAACTGCCCTTTCAACCTAGCCAGCTGCTCTGCCATCTCGGCGAACTCGGCTTGGCCGAACATCCCCGCACCATAGTCTCCCTCACAATCGAAATAGGGAGGGTCGAGATAGAAGAGCGTGCCTGGACGGTCGTAGCGCGCCACGAAATCCTGCCAGCGCAGCCGCTCAATGGTGACGCCGGCCAGCCGTTCATGAAGCGCCTCGAGCATGGGCGCCAACTTGGTCACATCGAACCGGCTCGGCCGTGTCGGTGCGACGCCGAACGTGCGGCTATCCACTTTGCCGCCGAACGCGAGACGCTGAAGATAGAGGAAGCGGGCGGCCCGTTGCAGATCGGTAAGCGAACGCGGGTCCGTTGCTAGCAGTTTCTCGAAGCCGGCTCGCGAGGCGATCTGGAAACGGATCATGTCGAGGAAGGCGACGTAGTGGTGCTGGAGAATGCGGAAGAAGGTGGAAACATCTTCCGACCAGTCATTGATGACCTCGGCGGCGGGGCGCAGATCGCGGCGGAGGAAAATGCCGCCCATGCCGACAAACACCTCTGCGTAGGTGTCGTGAGGCACGTCGTTGATGCGGGTTATGACCCGCTTTGCCAGATTGCGTTTGCCGCCGATATAGGGGGCGACCGGCCGAACAGGCGCGACGGCCTGAAGTGGGTATGCAGGGTGATTGCAGGTCGCGTGCAGCGACGCTGAAAATGGACTCGACTCTTTCACGATGTTCTCTATTTGATCGCGCCGTCCAGCGTTGGATGGCGGGATGGTTTCGGCTTTGGCCAGCCGGATCGTGACGGGTCTCTTCCGTCGGTTTGGGGCGTTGGTGCGCCCCATCCCCCGCCCAAAGGCGGTGAATTGAAAACCGGTGCGGCTCGGACTATCTTCAGCCTGCGATGCGCGCGACGCGGTGAATTCTTCCCTCCGTAGCGCGAGGCTACCGGCCGTTGACTGCTTTGCAGGGGACAGGAAGTCCCTGCCGCGCATCGTCCTCTCCATCATTGGCGGCGATCCATGAGGATGGTGAGGTTGCGGGTTTCGGCGGCAATGTTGCGCGGCCGACTTCGATGGAAGCTGACCAGCACGGGCAACTCGTCGCCCGCATCCTGACGGACCACGGCCTTCCAGATATTCCCGGCCTCGTCGGCAAAGAAGATGAGCTTATTGTCGCCCTGCTGTGCGATGACGAGGGCGCGGGACACAATGTCAGGTAGCAGGCGATAGTCCGCTGTCGTCAGTTCTGGATGACCGGCGGAGATGTCCTGCATGTCGCCGCGCTGTTTGCGGTAGACGCCATCGGGCATGATTATGACACGGCTGCGAGCCTGCATCGCCTCTTGCTGGGCGGGATCGAGGATGGCCACGGGGAACGCCCCGTGCGGGGCGCCAAGGAACTGGTCAAAGGCGGCATCAGCGATGATCTCCCGCAGCGTTCTGTCGGCTGACGCGTCCATGCCGGCATCGGTCGCCGCGCGCAGTGAGGCGACGGCCTTGGCTGCGACTGCGCGGAGATGGGCGGTGCCCGGATTGTAGCTGAAGCCGGGGTCGATACCATCCGGCACAGCAAACTGGCGCCCCGTGGCATCCGTGAAAGTGCGAGAGTTTTGAGGCAATTCACTGTCGGGTGTGATGGTCCAGCCCATGCGCTTCATCTTGCGCTCGCTGACCTGCTCGAAGTGACACTTGCAGCCCCAACCGTTGGGCGGGAAATGCGTCTGCCAGAAGGGATGGTCGACCGGCAGCAGGATGCCGTACCATGTCTTGTGGAGCGGGCGCTTATGTTCCGAGGTCGACGGCAAATAGCGCAGATATGGATAGACATCCTTCTGCCGCTGGATGCGCGCCCAATGCCCTGACGCCATGCTCATCGCGACGTTGGTATTGTAGATGGTGCGCAGCCGCCGATCATTGACGATGATGGTGTCCGGCGTGCCCGTGAGGTCGGCATTCGCGACCGCGCCCCACCAGCCTGCTTTTTTCATCTCCGGGAGGATCGCGCCCTTCCAGTCCTCAAAGGTGCCGCCGTTGCGCAAGATATCGTCGATCGATATTTGCACCGACCGCAGGAGGTCGAGCTTCGTGATCTTGGCCACAGTGAAAGCGACAGCATGATTTTCATGCATCATCTCCGACCAGCGCACAGTCGGCTGGAGCGTACCGCGCGCTTCGAACGCGCGGACCACATCATCCGGTTTCAGGAAAATGGAATAGCCCAGGCTGTCGGCCATTATGCGATCCGCACGCGGTCAGCGCTGGCGCCGACGCCCTGAGACAGATTGGCAGCGTGGCCGGCATCATAACCGCGCCAATAGTCGGCCGCCAGGCGACCACCTTTTTCCGAGGCGTGGCGGCTGCCGATTTCGACCAAGTTGCTAAACCGGCGCTCGATATAGCGATCCGTTGCTGCATGCGGCGGGACAGCCGGCATCAGCGCCTTGACCTTGCTATACACGGCGGACGCCCATGCTTCGCAAAAGATGTCCGCCCGCTGGCGCTTACGGCCAGGGCGGCAGCGCTTGAGATGTGTGCAGATATATTCTTGCCTTGCCGCCTTCAGTTGGCGGAACAGGACCAAGAACGCATAGCTAGCGATTTCCGGCGTCGGGCCGGGGCCGATGTAGATCCGATGCAGATTGGCACCGATCGCTACCTTGCAGCCAAAGGCGTGGCGCACTGTCATGCACAATGCTTCTTCCCACAGGGGCGGGCGCTGCGTGGTGGAGCCCTTTGCTGTGGCCTCGCCGATTTCCGACATGGCGATATCGTCCATGGAAACACCATGCTCATCCATAAGCGCGCTTGCCTTCGCCAGAGCGGCGGCGGCCTCATGCTCATTGGATGACTTCGCCAGGGCGAGGCATTTCCTGATTTTGGCCAGTAACGCGTCCTTCGCGGTATTCATGCACGCCTCCATGCGATGATGTCGAATTCACCGCCGGTCAGCGTCCACCGTGTCGGCACGGGGCGGCCGATGACGGGCCAACTGTCGTCTGGCTCACGCCCATTGCGCAGGCGTACGCGGACCCGTGCCCCTGCGGCTTCGCTTTCCGCGAAGAGGTGCGGCGGGCATTCCTCCTCGTGGAAGCTCGGATAAAAGACTGGCGCTTGGCCGGCGTTGGACAGCCATGTCATGCCGTCACCTCGGTGGCCGGCTGGGTGGCGGCATCAATTTGGGCAGCAAAGCCGGCGCGCTCCAACGCCTGGATGAGCGGCGTATCTTCCATCAGGCCAAGCGCATCGGCCAGGATCGCTCGGGCTTCCGTCGCGCTGTCCGACGCCATGAGACGATCGACCAGCGTGCCGGTGATGCTGTTGGCGACGCGATAGCCGTCCTCGGCGATCATGCGATCGACGACGCTTTCGGTGTCATCATGATCGCTGGCGGATACCTCCGCAAAGCTGGCGGCCGGCTCTTCGTCCACCAACTCATGCCAGTCGTCCTGGATCGCCTCGAAGCGTTCCGGCCCGAAAACGAGGCGGCCCTGATAGGGCTCGACCCTGGACAGATCGATGTCGCCGGCCTCGTATGTCAGGGTGACGTGCGGGAGATAAGAGGGGTAATCCCAACTCGCCCCCGCATCGCGCATTTCGCGATGGCGCCATTGCAAATCGGGCGACTGAAACAGCAATGCAACGGCGCTGCCATCGCCCATAGGCTCGACCAAACGCGGCCCGCCAGGACCAACGATCACCTCTCCGGTATTGGAGCCAAATTGCCCCATGCCGAACCAGTTCACCGGTCGCTTGGAATAGGTCACCGTGACGTGCAGTTCTTCTGCCGGCAGCGTCGTACGGAACCCCTGGGCGCGGAAATGGTCCAGCACCTCGCTAGTATTGAGCAACTGCCGATACACGTAGAGCGGGCGCGGATCGTCGGCCGCAAAACTGACTATCTTTGCGGGCTGTGGTGCCACATCGGCATCATCAAGCGGCGTGCCACCATTATGGCCCAATTGCTCGGGAGGATTGGGTTTCGGCTGCGAACCGGACGGCGCATCGGGATCATCGCGACGCACAAAGCCTTCGCCATAGGTATCTTCGTAGCTATCCTTCGTGCGGACCCAGCCCAGATCGGCAAGCATCTTGTCGGTTTCCGCCTGGGCCTTGGTGTCCTGCGGCTCCTCGACAATGCGGCGAACGATCGGCGCGGCGACATCCGATCCGAAGTTCCAATCGGTCCACCAGCGCGCCGCCTGCTGGGTGAAGCTGTCGGTCAGATCGTCGGCGTCGGTTTTGACCACTTCCAATTTTACATCTGCATGGACCTCGCCCTGGGAGCGCGAAGAGCCATTGTCCGTGGTCATGGTCTGGGACAGCACGATCTTGCTGATCGCGCCGTCCATGTAGAGGCACAGCGTGTGAAAATCGGTGATGCCCGACTGCGCGCCCTTGAGCAGTTCAACGGTTACATCGTCCGGGACAATGAAGCCGCTGTCCGTTGCGATGGCCTGGAGGGCGGACAGCAGCTTGACCTGCTCTTCGCGCGTTGCCCCACGAGGATATTTGCCGATGGCCGTGGGCGTGCCGAATTTGTCGAGGAAGATGTTCCAGAAGCGGATACCATTCCGCTTGAACAACGTGGGCCAGTAGAGCCAGTGGGCCAGGCCCTGCCCATAAGGTTGATCATCATCGGCCGCGCCGACCGAATGGACCCAGAACTTACGCTCGGGCAGGATTTCGCCCTGCATGTTCGTGGGCGTGAGCATGCGCAGGCGGTCTTCGTCATCATAGCGGAAACGCCGCGCATGGCGCACTTTGATGCCGGTGATGTCGAGCAGGCCATCACGATAGCCCCACATCAATTCGCCAACGCTATAGCCGTAAAAGCTGGCCATCAGCATCATCCGCGTCACCCGGTCCCACGCCAGGCGCTTCATGGTTCGGTCAAAGGCCTCCGCGGCCTTTGCCGCACGCGGGTCTTCATCGTCGCCCGCCAGGACGTTCCAGTCTCGCGAGACGACGGCGCCGATGCGCTGTTGCATCGTCGATTTGACCTGATCGTCGTTGAAGACGATGTCATAGGCGCCCCAATCGACGGCGGTGGATAGCTTGGGGTCCTTCGCTTCGCGCAGACCGCGAACCCATGGCTGGGTGATGTCGCGGCCATCGCGCGTGGTCGCGATCTCGGTGAAGAGTTCAGGCGTCGGACGCGGGACGGATGCCACGCGGCCAGGGGAACGATAGGGGGCGGGTCGCTGGGCCATCAGAAGTAAAGTCCGCTGGGCCGGCGACGGACGGTGCCGAAGCCGGTGGAGGTGATCATCGTCTCGTCAGCAGTGCTGCGGATTTGGTGGAGGGGCTGGACTTCGATCGGGCCGGCGAATTCGCCTGCGGCATTGACGCACAGCGCTGCTGCCCAGAAACGGTCGCCATGGCCGTCGCTCTCGCCGTCGTGGACAAGGCGGACGGCGCCGGTGGAGGTAACGGCCTTGGTGATGGAGTGCAGATCGTCCCGCAAATAGATGTCCCCTGCGGGAATGCGGAACTTGCGATCCTCCATCCGATCCTTGAGCATGGTCGCCAGGGCAAATTTTGCCGGCAAGGTGAAGGTGACGCCTTCGATGCGGAACTTGCCCAGCAATCCCTTGGCCTGTTCGACGAACGGCCCCCCCATGCCGGTCTCGTCGATCGCCGCGCGCGAGACGCGGTCACGCTGCACGACATCCGCCAGCATCTGCATCTGCGCCTGGAACGGCGCGCGCCGCATCGTGATGATCTCGCGCGGATACAGGGTGTCGCCCAGCTTTTCGGCGACCCAGATGCAGGTAAGGTCCTTCTTGCGGGCAATATCCATGCCGACGAAGACTTCGGCGTTGGTCGGCCCGATCGGCTCGCCGGTGATATCGTCCCTGGTCTTGATGCCATCGGTGTATTCGATGACGCGCACACGACCATAGCCGGGCGTTTCGGCCTTGTTGATGAGGTCGAAGTCCAGCCAGGCCGAAGCCTCGTCGAGCCATTTGAGCTCGAATTCCTGCGCCCACAGGTCCGGGTCGCTCATACCGGCACGCAGTTCGTCGATATTGCGTTCCAGCCCCGCCGCAACGGCCTGATAGATATCGACCGTATGCCGCGACCAGATCGAGTTGGTCGCGGTCATGATCTCGTAGAACTTGTTGCTCTTCCCGTTTGGCGTCGAAATGACGCGCAGCTTCCAGCCCTTGGATATGACCGGGAAGAGTGCGCCCCAGATAGCCTTGCTGTTCTGATGGAAGGCGAACTCGTCGAGCACGGCGTTGGCTGAGAAGCCGCGCGCGGTATCGGGGTTGGCGGGCAGCGCCGTGATGCGCGAGCCGCCGGGAAACGTCACCTCATAAGTGCGATAGGTGGCTTCTGTGGTCTCGCCGCGAAACTCACCCTGGGTGATTTCCGGGGGCGCCCCTTTGAGGCCATTGTAGAGCGCCCAGAAGGCCCGCGTCATCGGCTTGACGTTCTCCGTCATCGCCTCCATCGCCTGCCGCTCACCGCGCGACAGGATGACCCAGCGCGTGCGCTTGCCGGTCAGTTCTGCTTCAATGCAGTCATCGACCAATTCGGCGCAGGTGGTGAAGGTCTTGCCGGTCTGACGCGAGAACATCCCCGCCTTGAACCGGCTTTTATCCTCCAGCCAGGCGCGCTGATAGGAATGGAAGTGGATGAGCCGCTCAAGCTCATCTCCGAAGGCGCGGTCGGCCATTAGTCGCCGAAGCCCAGATAGCGGCGAGCCTCCTGCAGCGCTCCGGGATCGATACGGCCTTCCTTACCCGCCACATCGAGTTTCCGGCGCATTTCTTCCTGGGCTTCCCGCTTCGCCTCGTCGCGAAGGCGCGCGTCGCGTTCCGCGTCAAGCTTTGCCGATGACAGCAAATCCTTGGTGGCCTTCGCCAGGCGCTGGAAATCGAGCGAGCCCAGTTCCTCGCCATCGCCCGTTGCCATGGGCAGGATCATGCGGGCACCGATGCTGGTGAGCATCTGCACCATGAACTTGCCCTCGGCATTGTCGGCGCTGCCGAATTCGGACGCGAAGGCTTCGGCCACCACGCGGATATCGCGCTGGTGCTTGGCCACCTCGGCATAGTCCTTGGCGTACCGGCCTACTGCCGAGCGGGAGCGCGTATGCCCGAGCTCGGCGAGCTTGGC
Source organism: Sphingobium sp. IP1 (assembly GCF_002708645.1). Taxonomy (NCBI): domain Bacteria; kingdom Pseudomonadati; phylum Pseudomonadota; class Alphaproteobacteria; order Sphingomonadales; family Sphingobiaceae; genus Sphingobium; species Sphingobium sp. IP1. The sequence continues at coordinate 36,522 of NZ_NOIW01000027.1, read as the reverse complement.
GACGATATCGTCAATGGTGGCGCTGCTTTCGAGCGCCTGGACGACAGCGGCCTGCACCTGCGGCGGCAGGGTCTTGATAGACGACTTGCGCCCCATATCAGCGCTTGCCCGTCTTGTGGCGCCAGATGCCGTCCAGCTTGAGGCGACCATCAGCCACTTCGATCCCGTTGGGCAGGATCGAGGCGACGGTGTACGGGCCGCATTCGGTGATTTCGAGCAGGCGCATATTATGGTCGGCGAGCCAGCGCATCTGCTCGGTCACGGCCGGGCGCGGAAAGCGATGCCCGAGGCCGGTCAGCATGATGGTCAGCACGTCGTCGTTTTCCTCGCCGCCTACATCATGGATGAGGTCGAGGATCGCGCGGCGGATAAGCGGAAGGATCGCGTCGGGGATCATTTACTCACCCCGCGTTCGATCAGAATTTGCAGATAGTCGTTGGACGTTTCGACCTGCTTGCCAACGCCCTTCACTTCGGCCTCGATGCCGCTGACGCGGCCGGCCAGGACTGCCATTTCAGCCATTAGCTGCACCCGCGTCGGCGGATCGTCCCGGTCGGCCTTTAGCTCCTTTATGGCGCTATTGGTCGCCTCCAAAGAGTTCTTGGTAGCGACCTGATCGATCTGGAGTGCATCGACAGTCCTCTTGAGCGAGTCGAAGTCTTCCTTCGACGGGAATTTCTGGCGCAGCCACAGGAAGCCCGCGAGAAGGATGATGGGCGTGATCGTGGAAGCGATCGGCCACAGCTTGATGATGAGAGAAACCCAGTCAGGCACCGAAGGCCTCCGACTGGTGGATATGTCGAATGGACACGATGCCCCCTGATTGAAACGGCGTTGAAAAGCCGGTTCACAATGCCTTTGGCATTGGGGGTGAAGCGTAGTCCGTCAGCTGATATCCACTGGCGGACTATCGTTCAAAATGGTGAAGATATCGATTTGCCTGGGATCGATTTTGGGCACGCGTCGCGGCAGGATCGCGGGAGGCTCGGCATCCTCATCTGCATGGTTGAGCAGATAGGTCAGGTATGTGCGCGATGTGCCTAGGATAATAGCAGCATCGCGGGCTGTCATCTCTCTTCTCCTCACAAGACGCAATACCCCACCACGACGGGCAACTCGCAACGCGTACCGCGCAGTCGGTACCTGAAATTTGGTTGGGCCATAAACGTGGCTGACAATCTCTGCTTTGGCAGGGCCGATGACCTCTCGAAACGGATTGCGGCTGGCGTCGATCGGGATGTACTTCAACTGGCCGCCGAAGTTCGCGACGATCTGCATCGTTGCGTAAGCGCCAATATGGTCGGCCATCTCGACCATCTGTTCTGTCCAACCTTTCGAGGGCTGGATGTCCTCAGGAATAGGGATGTCGTCTAGTCGCGGCAACGGCTGGGGACTGTCTGTGGCGGCCATCAGTCGAGGACCTCCTTGCCCTCAAGGCGGCGCAGTTTGCGGCCGAGCAGGCGGATGCCTGCATCCAGTTCGGCGGTGGACCAGACATGGTGGTTGGCGCACAGATTGAGCGCGCTTTCCAGATAGGCGAGATAATGGTGGCGAAGCGCACCGGCGGCCTGCAGCTTGGCCCCGATCGCGCCCAATATGGCATGGCGATCAGCATGCTGGTCGGAATAGACTGGCGACCGCTCTGCAAGGTCCGCCACCTGATCGGGGTCGGGCCAGTTGACGCCGACCCGTTCCAGCCAGCCCTTGAGCCCTTCAATCACCTTGGCCGCCTTGCGGTGGTCGAGGAATTTGAGTGCCGACACGCCGGTCTGCCGTTCGACGAAGGCGGAAATCGCGCGGTCATCCGGCTCATTGATGGCGCCCAGCCAGTAGAGCGACCACCATAGCGCCTTGATCTTGCCGATATGGGCACGATGGCCCATCGGCCCTTTCCAGCCCTTGTTGAAATGGTCGAGCAGGCGGCCGAGCTCACCGATGCTCATATCCGACATGCTGGCCTTGCCGACCAGATCGCCCTGGATGGACTTGCGCATGTCATCGTCGATAGCCTGCCGCTTGCAGGCGGCGCGGATCGCGATGATCAGGCGAGTGCGGCCATATTCGGTCTTGCCGCTCCTCCGGCCCGATATGGAGACGCTACGACGTGTTTCAGCCATTATGAGCCTCCCTGCGGTCCAGTTCGGCGCGCAGCCGGTCAGTCGAAACCTTGGCGAGATCAACCTGTCCGGCGATCCGGTAGGAGCGATGGCCAGGCCGGTGATCACTGACCAGTTCGCCCATCTCCAGCAGTGCCTGGACACGGCGCCAGACTGCCGAGGTGGATTTGAGGTTCTCCATCGCGGCCAGTTCGCGGATGGTGGGCACCACGCCGTAGCGTGCATGATGATCATGGATATTGATGAGCGTGCGACGCTGTTCCTGTGTCATGCGTCATCTCCGAAATAGGGCAGTTGCAGCGGCGGCGCAGGCAGCGCCGGGCGCCTCGTCTTTGCCTTCGGCTTTGCGGCAGGCGCGGTCGCAGGCTCTTCCTTGGGCGGATGCTGGGCTTCGTGAAGCTCGCGCAGCAGATGGCTGAGGGCATAGGAGTCAGTGATCTCCAGCACGATCGTCAGGCGCGTCGACTTGGGTCCTGAGGCAGTGGAGAATGATTTGACCTTCCCGGCCTTCCGTTCGAACAAGATGTGGCAATAATCGCTCACTGCATGCCCCCCATGCTCGGGTGGGATTGGCGAGTGGCTTCCGATACCGTGTCGGCAAAGAGGCCAGCGACATGGTCGATGTCGTCGCCGCGCAAGATCACGGTAAGGCCATCGCCGCCGCCATGTGGGGCGAGTGAAATGTAAAGAGTGCCGTTCTGCGCGGTGAAATAGATGCCCTCACCATCGTTGGCGAAATTGGTGGCGACAGCAGCATGTGCAGCATGATGGACGATATCAGCCACGGCTCTTCTCCTTGAAGTGCTGGTGAAATTGGGTTGCCAGGGCGCGCATGCGGGCCGGGTCGGCGAGGTCGGGAATTTCGACGACTTCCTGCAGCGCCTCGACGGAATGGGTGCGTCCACCGCGCCTGCGCTCTAGGGCGAAGCTCAGGCGCTCGGGGCTGTTGGCCACGATGATGTAGACGCGGATCATCGCGGCCCGCGCTCCGGGACTGACGAGCGCACCAGCGCTTCTCGTCCGGCATCGGCTAGGGCAGTCGGCAGGGGCAGTTCGCCAATCTCATGCGCGTAGATGATCGCGCACAGGGCGTCGTAGAGGTCGATCGCCCCTGCCATCTTCAATCCGTCTTCGGGGTCGACAGTTTCGACCAGGTCGGCGATCAGCCCACCGTCCTGCGCATCGACGATCGTGCCGGTCGCGATGTCGTAGAAGAAGCTCATGCCGCGCACCTTTCGGGATGGTGGAGCTTCAGCGCGTCCAGCAGCATGGCCGACGCGATCATTGCGTCCCGGTCCCAAAGGTCACCGTTCAGCGCCACGTTGAGGCCAGTGCCCGACGGCTCAAAGCTGCGCTGGGGGTTCGCCACCTTGAGGTCGCGGTTATTGTTGAGCCAGATGCGGATGGTGGCGCGCCTGGCCGGCCCTACGCGGATTTCTCCACGACTAAGCTTACCCAGGAAGCATGGGTCTCCCAGCGCCGCCTGCCCGAAGGCGGTCGGGGACATGCCCGACCGGCGAAGGAAGTTCTGGATTTCGGTGCGCAGACTCATGCGGCCTTCCTCCCGCCATGGCGGTTCCACTTGGCCGCTGCTGCGGCGTCGTTCCGCTCGAAATCCTCGACAGGCAGGCCCTGTGCGCCACAGCGCAGATTGGGGCAGGCCGCACTGGTGATCACCATGCCCTCGCGCGTCTTGCGTGCGCGCAGGTGCGGCATACGGCCGCATGTGCAACGGTTGAGCCTAGCCATTGGCCTTCTCCATCACGATCTTGTTGACGGCGTTGGCGCGCCAGCGATCGAGCAGGTAGCTGCCGGCATCGTGGGTGCAGCTGGCGCTTACGCCGGCGACGCGCAGGACGGTCGGGTCACCGCGCCGGAAAGTGGCGCGGTGGTCTGCGACGAGGGCGGCGATGATCTCCTCGGCCGGCGTGGCCTTCCTGATCTCGTCCAGGACAAAGTCCGAGGCCGCGCACAGACGGGCGAGCATAACCGGCGTCATGCGGCTTCCTCCTGGACCTCGACAGGCTGCGGCGTGGTTTCCTTCCGCTCGGCCCGGTCGATGAAGAATTCGTCCGCCTGGTGATTGCGGGCGCCCAGCCACAAGAGCACCTGCCCCAATTCCGTATTGTCGGTGATCGCGGCAATGCAGGCCTGCTTGTCCAGCTTGGTGGTGATGCGCAGCAGTTCGGACAGGCCAAGGTCGGCCAGTTGGTCGATCAGCGTATCGACCTTGAGACCGTCATGCTTGAGCGCGGGCGTGGTGGTGCGCTCGCCGATCTTGCAGCCGGCCAGTATGACGGACTTACGCTTGCCTTCGGTGAGCGAGGGAGCCGAGACGGCCCACCAGGCCCTAAGCTGCCGGAAGATGTCCTTGGCCCGCTGGTCGAGCGGCGCGACAAATTCGTCACGCGCCGCCTGTATCTTGGCGATCGAACTGTCGGCGTCGAGCTTGAGCTCGTCGCTCTTGTCGAGCAGATCGCGATATTCCGCGATCAACGCGATCGCCGTTTCGATCGTCTGTGGCGCCTCCTGCTTGGGTGCCTTGCGTCGTGACATCAATTCTGTCCTTCCGTGAAGATGCCGGGAACTGCCGGCGAAATGATGGGAATGGCGGTGGCGCAGCGGCCGCATTCGGCCGTCGCGCGGCCGACCAGCCATTGGCTGGCGCCACAGCCAGGGCAGTGGTTGGGCTGGCCGGGGCGATAGAGCACCACGTGCCCGCGTCCGGCGGCGAACGCTGCGTAGTCGGTCCTGGGCGCTCTCATGGCATCGCCGCCATGAAGCCCAAGGCAATGAGGATCAGCGGCACGGCGATCAGTAAGGCCTGAGCAAGGGCGATGCGCACTTCCACATGGCCTTCGCGGACATCGCTGTCGGACAGCAGCCGGTGGGCGGCGGCGAAGAGGCGCGCGATCATGCGGCCTCTCCATCGCTATTGTTCGGGCAAGCCGGGCATGCGGCGGCATATTGATGGTGCAGCTGATTGCGCGGCGGTCCCTTGCGCCTCCGCGCGCGCATGCAACTGGCGAGCGGGATCGGCCCGAACAGCGGGCAACTGACATCTTCACCGCCATAGGCAGCGCGCACCAGGCGCTCGGCCTCGGCATAGCTACCGGCATAGCTGCGGTTGATCAGGCGGCTGATGTAGCCGCTCGATTTGCCGAGCCTGTCGCCGACGATGCGCTGATTGTCGGTGTCGCACGCGCCGGCCAGCAGGCGGACCCATGCGGGCATCTCGTCGCCCCACGCCGCCGTCGCGCGTTCCACATTTGTACTGGAGGGGTTAAGAGACATGGTTAATTTCCCCGGCTAAAATTTTTTGGCTCGGAGCCAGGGGGAAGCGCGCACCGCTGTTGCGGTCGACCATCGCGACCATGGTGCGCCCCGCATATTCGATACGCGGATGTAGCGGCCCGGACGGGCGCGTCAGTCGCCAGCGCGGATGGTCGTCACCGGCGCGATCTGTCCGGGTCAGGAAGCCGGCGCGGGTAAGCTCGTTGAGGATGCGCCGCGCCGCGCGCGCCTCGACGGTGGCGGCGAAACAGATTTCGACCAGGTCAAACGACCGCATGACCCGCACCGCCGACCAGATGCGCTGGCGCGTCGATCGCGGCTTGGGTTCGCGCGCCGTCTCCCCAACGGCGGGCGGGTCGCGGAACGCCCGCGCCTCTGCTTGCATGATGTAGCACTCCGGCTTTTCGATCCGCTGGATCAGACCGGCCCCGCGCCAGCGATCGAGCAGATGAATGGTATCGGCCAGTGTCGGACGGGCGCTTTGGGCCACATCGTCATTGGCAAAGAGAATGTCCGCCAGACTCACTGGCTTCTGGGCGAAGCGCAGGACCGTCCAGGCCGCCAGTGCGGGATCGCGCATGCGCGCCGCTGCAACGAAGGTCATTTACGTGCTCCAGGGATGCGCAGGCCGCCGCCAAGGCCAAAGCCCAGGGCGAAGCTGCCGACAGAAAGGAGGATGACGCCGGTGATCATGGCCGCGTCTCGCAAAGAGGGCGGGCATCGCGGCTCATGCGAACAGGTCTCCCGCGACCTCGGTGATGACCAGCACCAGCCAGACCAGCGTTTCGAAGCTGAGCGTCCAGACCATGGCGCAGCCAAGGCAGGCGATCAGGAACATGACCGGGTGGAAGGCGCAGCCCTGCGGCGTCGGCGCTGGCTTCATCACCTTGCCTCCCGGCGCTGGACTTCATCCAGAAACAGCAGGGCTTCGTCGGCGCATGCCTCGGTAGGACCGAGATCCGATAGCCCCTGACCGTGCATGCCGGTGGGCCAGGCCGCGACCGTAGCCATCATGAAGTCGCAGCCATTGGGCCGGCCCATGCGCAGCACCAGCGAAGCGGTCCAGCCATTGGCGAAGTTGAAGCGCAGGCGCGGCGCGTGGGTGTCAGGGCACAGGTCTGCCTCGAAGCGGGCCGACGGCACGATCACGCGGGTCACGCGGCTGGCGCGGCGTTCGGCCTTGCTCTTGATCTGCGGCCTATAAGGGTTGGGGAAGCTGCGCATCACACCAACTCCTTCCGACGGACGGGCACATCGCCGTTGAGGATTGGGCGACTGCCCCACCAACCGGCGTTGATCTCGCCGACGCCTTCTTCGGCCGCCGCGCGCTGGGCAGCGCGCAGGTTGGTCACGATACGGCGGGTGATGCCCTTGCAGCGGTGCTGGAACAGTTCGGCCAGGTCGTCGGCGACATGGACCCGCGTGCAATAATGGTCGCGCAGCTTATAGGCGTCGGCAATCGACGCGGGCTGGGCGGGCGTGGCGATCAGGATGCGATTGTCGAACCGCTCCCATTCCTTGAGCTTGGAGGGCAGCGCCTCTTCGCCGATCAGCATGATGGCAATCGGCGCGCTGTCATGAATGTCGCGGATGATCTCGACCGACTTCTTGTTCACCAGATGGTCGGTTTCGTCGATGATCAGGTGGCGCGGCTCGTGGTTCAGCTGGTCGATGATCTGGCCCATCAGCACCGGTGCGGTGCGGCCGGGGCGCGTGATGCCCAGTTCCTCGGCGATGGCTTCCAGCAGCGAGCGCTGCGACCAGACGGAGCGGGCCGCGATGTAGGCCGCGCCGGTGCGGGCGGCGACGAAGCCGGCGGAAACCGTCTTGCCGTAGCCCGAGAAGCCATAGAGCAGGCCGATGCGGGTGGAGCTTTCAGGGCCTGCCTGTTCGCATTCCATGATGGTCTGCAGGGCAAGGCTCATATTGGACAAGGGCGCGTTACCGCGCGGGCCGTCGCCCAGATCGAGGCGCGGTTGGGAAGCTAGGCTGTTCATCGGTTCTTCTCCGGTCGTGCAATGGAGTTGAAGGGGGGATGTCATGCGGCGCCCTGGCGCCGTTCGGCCGGGACGGCCGCGCCGAAGGCGACCACCATCATTTTCTCGGCGCGATATTCGGTAGTGGTGGCGTAGAGCTGGGCGCGGCGCAGGGCGTCGGCATCGACCGTTTCGCCCCGTGCTGCCGCCGCGATGATCGCGTCGGCTTCGGCCATTTTGTCGGCCGCCGACCGGGCGGCCTGTCGTGGCGCGGGCGCCCTGGCGACCAGTTCCTCCAGCATGGACGTATCGGGCACCGGCGGAGCCGGGGCGTTGGTGATGCTGTCCATCGCCGGAGTCGTGCGCGCCTCGGTCGGGCGCGGGAAGTGCGTCAGCTTGCCAGCGCGCTCGGCTTCGTCGCGGAGAAGGGAGTGCTTCGCCTTCTCGATCGAGAAGCCACCCTGCTTTTTGCGCAGGTCTGCCTTCTGCTCGTTCATCCAGGCGTTGAACTGGCGCCGCGCTGCGAGTGCATATTGCTGCTCGCTCATGCCCGACCGTTCGGCATTGACCGCCGTGTCTACATAATTGCCCGCCTCATCAAAGACGAAGAGGGCGCCCAGATCATCTTCATCGCGGCGAAGGGTGACCTGTCGGTCCATCAGGGCGACCAGCGAAGGTGACCAGTAACGGCCCTTCTTCCAACGGATGCCCCGCTTGCCGATCGTGGCGGTCCCGACGTAGGCGCTGAGCGCAATCTTCAGCAGGCTTTCGCTGGGGGCCGCGCAAGCGGGCTGCGGCGAGCGCTGCCACTTCGCCATGGGCGATATGCCCAGCGAGCTATGAACGCGCTGGTGATATTCGCCGTCGACCCATGCATCGAGAATGCGCTGCAGTTCGGCGCTGTCGATTGCCGCCTCTATGACGGCGCGCCCCTTTTCCTTCTTCGCACGGGCGCGCAGCTTCTGTGCCTGCGCGACATTGTGTCCGAGGAAGCCCTTGAGCAGGGAGGCGCGTTCGCGGTTGAAGGTGCCAAACAGGCGCTCGACGTGCGGCTTGTCTTCCGGGTGACCCGGAAGGCAGACGTCCAGCGTTATGCCCAGTGTCTCAAGGGCGGTCGTAATGGATGCGTTGATAAAGCCGGAGCCGTTATCCACCTTCAGGATTGCCGGCATGACGCCCCAAGCCATGATGGTGCTGACCAGCATCCGGCGCACCGACTGGGCGCTCTCGCTCTCGACAACCAGAAACCGGGCGCGTCGCGACCAGCGATCAATGATGCCCAGGATGTTCTTGCGACCATCCCTGCACATCACGTCCGCCTTGGTCGTGTCGATCTCCCACATCTCGTGAGCGTAGGAGACCGTCGCATCCATTCGGCCCAGTGCCATTCGGTACTTGGACTTGAAAGTGTCGGGATCGCGCATCGATGTCAGGAGGACACGCTGTTCGTCTTCGACCTTGCGGATGAAGAATTGCAGTACTCGCAGGGACGGGAGCTCGTTGAACTCTGCGGCCAGCATCTTTCTGACGTTGTTGGCCGAAACCTTCTGGTCGGCCAGAATGACGAGGACGGCGGCGGCGATGGCGGGATTTCGGGTGAAGAAGTCGGAACCTTTAGGGCGGCCCATCGTGCGCGGGCCTGCGCTGGCATCTGACTGGCGAGAGAGCAAATCTTGGCGAGCAGCCTCGGGCAAGCCCATGACATCATAGAACCGGGCTTCGCCACCGCGCACGGTGCGGGCCTCGAACGGCCAGCCCTCGGTGCTGGCGCGAACACGGACGCCGGTTTTCGTGGTCGGCAGGCCTGCGAGACGAAGCTCGGCGATCTCCTGGGCGCTCAGATGGGAGGTGCAATATGCCCCCCGTCCAGACACCGAAGCGCGCTTCGTCTCATTTTCTTGGGGGTGAACGGAGAGTAAACAAGACTCCCCTGATTGTTTGTGATAGGCGGCGTTCATGCAGCGTCGCTCCGCGCAGCTGTCAGTGACAGGCGATTGCCTGTCTTGTCATAGCGCGACGGCCATATTTTCTTGGGATGCAGGCCGAGGAAGTCCGCAATGATCTTTTCAGCTTTCGCCGAAACACGGGCATGCAGGGTTAGAGACATCTGTTGGCGAGAAAGCCCATTCTGCCGCGCAAGCGCCGACAGAGTGGAGCCTGCTTTACGCACAGCAGCCTTGATGTCTTCCGGATGCATGTCGTCTGGTTGCACGTCAAATCTTTCCTTGCCTGTCTGTTGACATGCATAATGACAGGTAAAATGACAGGTCAAGAAAAAAATGATAGGTCTAGGGTGATTGGATGGTCACCTGAGGCTGCTGCTCGTCTGAAGGCGGCGGTGAAACGCTACGGAAGCCAGGGTAAGGCGGCGGAAAATGCCGGCATATCCAGGCCATCCCTGGTGGAAATTTTGGCGGGAAGGGCTACGCCTACGAACGGCACGTTTGCGAATTTATGCAGGGTGCTCGGCGTGGGGGCGTCAGAAATTGCTGGTGGCTACACGGCCACCGAGGGTCCACTTTATACTCGCGTCCCTAGTCCTGGTGAGCCGGGGGATATGGCCTTCGTGCCATTGCACGATGTTGTAGTATCGGCAGGCCATGGGGCGTCGGCGGTAGAAGCGGGGGAGTCCGCTGAAAGCTTGGGATTTCCAACTGGGTGGTTGAGAAGGCAATTCGGCGATCCGGCCAAACTGCGTATCGTGCATGTCAGAGGCGACAGCATGGCGCCAACACTAGGCGATGGCGACCTGGTAATGATTAATACTGACCGACGTGATCCTGTTGACGGAATTTTTGTCCTCCGTCTGGATGATCAACTTATGGTGAAGCGCGTACTTTTCCCGTCGGCTCGCAGAGTTTTGGTAACGAGCGACAACAGGGATTACGATAGATTTGACCGTTTAGTCGATCTTGAACGTGAAGATGGATTGCATCTGATCGGGCGGGTCGTTTGGGCCGGTAGATCTATGTAACTGGGAGGGCTTGATGCAGGATTTAAGGCCAGATGGTTCCGCACAAATTAAGGGCGGGCGCGTAATGTTGGCTGCTGGAATAGTGGTCTTCATGGTTGGCGTATTTTGGGACGTGCGAACCTATCCCTCTTTGAACTTGGACGATCTGGCTGCAAAATGGTGCGCGATTTATTTAGGAGGGGCCACTTTAACGGTCTCTTTTTTTCTCTTTATCGCGGGATGGATCATTCGTGCGATTTACTTTTTGCCTGGACGAGAGGCGGCCTTGCCCGCCGCAGAGCAAGAAGGAAATTATAGGCCGACCGTCGATCTGAATGAATTCCAGGGCGAGCCGGCTGATAACCGTTGGTTTTATCTCACTGTGGGAGGCGTGTTATGCGTGTTTGCTGCGCTCGCGATTTACAACCAATATCATAAGGATGTCCCACTTTCCGCAAGCGACGCGTACAGTTCAGGCACTGTAATAGAAAACGCAAATCCATAAGAGCCTCCTTTTTGTTCCCCTTTTGTTCTATGATGTTCCTCCACCGAGTCGATGGAGGAACATCATGAAGCATTTTGTCCCCGAAGCGTCTTCCCGCCCCGAATTTGGTCGCTGGTTGCTGAGCCAGATGAAACGCGAAGATGCTATTGGAGAGCTTGCGAAAGCCGCTCGCCGCGATCCGAAATTCCCTATCAATGGCGCGGTCAAGGATGTCGCCAGCCGCCTTAACAAGCTCGACGCCGATCCGGACATGCACTGCGCTCTGGATGACGCCGAACTTGAATGGCTTGCTTACTGATGTCCAGGCGACGGAAAGGAGAGAGGCAGGTAGACATGTCGCAGTTTTACCGGCCCTATGATGAAACGCATCCGGTGGCGCGCTCGATCGCCACCGGATCGCGATGGTTTGACGCGTGGCACGCGCAATATGGTCGCAGCTATGACCAGCTGGCTAAGCAGTCCGGCATAGTCGTCCAGCGGCTGCACGGTTTGTCGGGTGGCCAGCCGGTTTCGTGCGATGAAATAATCGCGCTGGCATCGGTTTGGGGCGTCCAGCGCGATGACGTTATTGCGTCTATCCCGTCTCCCCATATGCTGGTGGCGGACGGCGAGCCGATTTAAGCCCCGTAGAACGTTGAGGGTGTGTTTTGGCTACCTGACTACCAAAACGCCCCTCAACCCCCATGGGCATGATGCCCACGGGCAAATAGAGGCTATTTGAGATTGAGCCTCGCCTATCCCCTTGCAATCTCAGTCTGCTGCTGCAATTTGATTGCTGTCCGGCATTGATCGGGCTGGTATCCGACAGCGGATAACCACTCTCCTGGTCCGACTCGCCTATCCCATGGGTCATGGATCAGACGCCCCCCACTATCCGCCTTGCCCGTGTCGGCAAGTTCACCTCGAACGAAGGTGTTGAGGTTTCGTTCAGCGAAGAGATGTTGGCGCAGATCGCCGACGCCTATGATCCGGCGGCCGATCCCGCGCCGCTGGTCGTCGGCCATCCCCGCCTGGACGATCCCGCCTATGGCTGGGTCGATAGTCTGGCCGTCGAGGGTGGTGAGTTGCTGGCGCGTCCCGGTGCCGACATCGAGCCGGCCTTTGCTGAGATGGTCAGGGCGCGGCGCTTCCCCAAGGTTTCGGCGCGTTTCTATCCGCCCGAGCATCCGGCAAATCCCAAGCCGGGTAGCTGGTACCTCAAGCATATCGGATTTCTGGGCGCCCATGCGCCCGGCATCAAGGGGTTGGGCACGGTCCAGTTTTCCGAAGGCGATGACCAGGGCGTCGCCACCATCGATTTCCCATCCACCAAAGAGGACGACATGTCGAAAGAGGCAAGTTTTGCCGAGCGCGAAACCGCGCTCACCACGCGTGAACAGTCGCTTGCCCAGCGCGAAGCTGCTGTGGCCGAGCAGGAGAAAGCGGCAAAGACCGCCGCCATGAAGGCGATCCATGACGGCAATGTCAGCTTCGCCGAAGGGTTGATGCAGGCAGGCAAGCTGGCCCCGGTGGGCAAGGGGCTGCTCATCGGCGTGCTCGATCATCTCGACACCACGGCGGTCGTCAGCTTCGGCGAGGCCGGCGATATGGCGCCCGCCGATGCGCTGAAGAAGCTTTTTGACAGTGCTGTGCCGCTCGTCTCGTTCGGCGAGCACGGCAAAAAGCCGAAGAACGATAAGTCCTACACCAGCTTCGCCGCGCCCGAGGGCTACGATGTCGACCCCGAAAAGGCTGATCTGCATCGCCGCGCTTCCATCATTCGGCAGGAAAATCCCGGCCTTGGTTGGGCCGATGCGGTCAAGCGCGCCCAGGGCGCGGGCTGATCCTTTCCTCCCAGTAAAGTCCAACAGGAGCGACACATGCAGAAAACTTCCCTCTTTCCCATGAGCGTCATTGCCGCTGCCGCCGTGTCGGCCGCGCGCTTTGTAGGCATGTTGACGGGCGCGCATTGTGCGGCCGGCGCGAAGGCTCAGGGCGTATCTCAGTATGCAGCCAGCACCGGGGAGGCCTTCGCGGTCGATGTCCTGGGCACCACGATCGTCGAGGCTGGTGGCGCTGTCGCCGCCGGTGCCGCAGTGGAAGCCGACGCCCAGGCGCGCGCCATCACCCGGACGACGGGCGAAATCAATGGCTGGGCTGTCACTGGCGCGTCTGCTGCGGGGCAGAAAATCGAAGTTCTGCTCAAGCTCTAGAGGTCGGGCGGCGCTGACGGCCGCCCGGATACTGCCCAGGAAGGCGGCCTGATCATGTCCCAGGCGGCGCAACGGCCTTCCACCCTGTTTCCACGCTGAAAGGCCTGTTTATGTCCATGAATGCCTCGCAGGTGCGCGTCGTCGATCCCATTCTTACCGACCACGCGCGCGGCTATTCCAATGCCGGTTATGTCGGTGAAGCTCTTTTTCCCACGGTTGATGTGCCGATCCGTGGTTTCAAGCGTATCGAGTTCGGCCGGGACAGTTTCCGCCGCCGCCAGACCCGCCGTGCACCCGGCACGCCCATCCGCACCATGGAGTTCGGCCATGAGGGCCGGCCGGTTTCCTTGCATCAGGAAGCGCTCGGCGCTGTCGTTGCGATCGAGCATCAGGAAGATGCGCAGCAGACTCCCGGTATCGATCTGCTGACCGATGCTGTCGATCTCGTGCAGGAGGTGATTGCCCTGGAAAAGGAGTGCCAGCGGGCTGACGTTGCCCGTAATGCCGCCTCCTATGCCGCCTCCAACAAGATGGCGCTAACCGGCAACGACAAATGGTCCAGTCCGGACAGCAATCCGAAAGTGCAGGTCGCGGACGCCAAAGAGGTGATCCGCAGCCGCATCGGCCGGCGGCCGAACACGCTGCTGGTTACTGGTTCGCTCATCACCAGCCTCAGCGTTCATCCCATGATCCTGGCGCATTTTTCCCAGACCTCGGATGAGCCGATCTCGCTGGCGAAGCTGAAGTCCTATTTCGAGGTCGATAACCTCGTGGGGGGCGACGGCATCTTCGACAATGCGGACGGAACCACCTCTGACATCTGGGGCACTGAAGCCATCCTGGCTTATGTCGCTCCCAAGACTGGCGGTAGCGGCCGGGGCCGTAATCTGGCGCTTCCCAGCTACGGCTACACCTATCAGCTGAAGGGGCGACCGCTTGTTACCCCCACGCGCTGGGAGGCGGGTATCCAAAGCTGGCAGAGCGACGTCATCGACGAATTCTCGGCCGAGCTCGTCGGCGCCGACGCCGGCTTCCTGTTCCAGGGCGCGCGCTGATCCTTCGCGGCCCTGGCTGGCGGGGGCGCTGCACTGTCCCCGCCAGTAACCTTCCTGACCTCGGAGTTTCCCATGCGGAATTATGAAGTAAAAACGGCGCTGCGCGGTCTGCGTCGCGCGGACGGCCAGAAGAAGCCGGTGGAGATCGGCGCGGTCATCGCGTTGCCGTTCGATCTTGCGATCGAACTGCTTGCCCTTGATGCGGTCGAGGAAACGCGCGCGCAAGTCACCTGCGCGCTGTCCTGGGAAACCACGGCGCCCGTACCCGTGTCCTCGCCGATCGCGGTCGTGGCAGTGACGGATCGCTATGCCCTGGTCGATGCTATCGCGGATCTGGGTGGCATCGTGTTTTTTGTCGGTGAAGGCCTGCCGGATGATGCCGGACAGGTACTGGCCGACTTTTCCAACGATGCGCTGCTGGATGAACTGAGCGTTCGGATCGGCGAAGGCCGTCTGGCTCCAGCGGTGATGGAGTCGGTTGCCAAGATGCTGGCGCTCGCGACCGGGGGCGAGGACGGCGAAGCCCTCGATGCCGCGACCGATGGTGCCGATCCTGTTGGCGGTGTTGCGCAGGCCGAGGAGACGGAGCCGGCAAGTGAAACCGCGTCGTCTGAAGCTGGGGCTGAACCTTCGGCCGCCAAGCCCCCCCGCAAGAGGGGCTGATCGACATGACGGCCCTGCTCTGGATGGCGCTCGTGCTGGTTGCACTCAGCATGTTGCTGGCTGTGGTCTCCTTCGCGCTGGACTATTGGGATGCGCCTGTTTCCGGCCTGACCTTCATGGTTGCACTGGTCATGCTGTTCATCGGTGGGGCCTGCCTGTTCGTGGGCGGCATCAGCGGCTTTTTCGAGCTTGCGCAGGCCCATGCGTCCTGAAACTATCCTGAAACAGCCTTCCGAGATGCTGCACCGTCCGGTCACCTTCAATGGTATTTCGACCGTGACTGTGCTGCATTCGGTGGATGTCGCGGCCAGGGGGCTGGTCGCGAGCGTGGCGGAACTGGGAGTCGTGCCCCAGCTTTTCGCCGACGCTGTAACGCTCGCCATCTCCGGGGGAACGGATGGCGAGCGTTACCTCGTTACGGTGATCGCCGACGATGCGGACGGACAGCGCGCTGAGACCGAGCTGGAGATCGCGGTCATCGACATGGCCTGGTCCATGCCCGATGGTGGCGCGCCCTATCTGACCATTGCTGAATTCATCGACCGCTTCACCTTGGAAGAGGTGCTGGTCATGACCGACACGGGCAAGGGCTGGATCGATCGGGGGCTGCTGGTTGGCGCGCTGGTCAATGCGCAGGCTGTCGCCGATACGCATCTGGCTGCGCGCTACACCGTTCCGCTCGTGGAAGCGCCGCTCATCATCAAGAAGATCGTGGGCGATCTGGCGCGAGCCGATCTTTATCCGCGCGGTGCGCCTGATGGGGTAGCTGCCGCGGCGAAGGTGTCGATGAAGATGCTGGAGCGCATCCAGTCCGGCGCGCTGCCCGTGCCGGCGGCAACAGCGCCTGTGGCCGCGCCCGCCCAGGACGATATTCTCATCTCGCCTGGTCGCCGGGCCTATCCCGATGGATTGGCGGGCTACTGATGGGCGCGGGCTTTGATCTCAGCATCCGCGTGGATGACGCCATGCTCAACGAGGCGGTGGGGCGCGCCATTCTCGCCGGCAGCAATCTTCGCGAGCCGATGGGCCATATCGCTGAAGACTGGATGGTGCATGCGCGCGGGCGGTTTGCGCAAGAACGCGACCCTTTCGGGGTTCCGTGGATGAAGCGCCGTATCGATCCTGATCAGCCCATCAACGTCAAGGATGCTAGCCGCAAGGTCCTGCACAAAAAAGGTGCGCTGGAGCGCGCGTTAGTGCCCGACTTTGGTTCGGATTTCGCGCAGATCGGGGTGCTGCAGACGGCCGGGCCAGCCAAATATGCGCGCATTCACAACGAGGGCGGCACCATTAAGCCTCGCAACAAGAAGGCGCTCAAATTCGGCAATCGGGTCGTGTCGCAGATCGTAATGCCCAAGCGTCAATATGTCGGGTTTGGGCCGGATGAGGAGCGCATCGTCATTCAGGTCCTGCGCGCATTTCTGGCCGGGCTGTTCTCGAAGGTGGCGGGATGATTTCGCAGAAGCCTATAGTGGCCCGGCTGAAAAGCGTCGGCCTGCGGAACGTCGAGGGCATACTCGAATGGGCCGGCCTCACGGAGGCGCCCCGCGCCTCGCCAGCCTTTTTCGTCGCGCCCGAGGCCGATAGCGCGGCGCCCAACAGCATGGGTACTCGCGTCCTGGACCAAAAGCTCACCGAACAGTTCGGCGTGATCGTGGTGGTAGAGGGGCGTGCGCACGGCAGCGAGATGATCGACGATCGCCTCAAGGTGGAAGTCGATCGCGTGATGGACGCGCTGATCCTCTGGACCCACCCGGAGGCTGGGCGGCCTACCGAATATGGCGGTGGCAGATTGTTGTCCGCAGACGGATACCGGGTCGCGTGGATGGTCCGATTTACGACATCTCGGCACATCAGGAAGGAAAGTCAATGACCCGTCGGACGGTCAGTTCGTCTAAGCCCGAGGCCAGGTCAGCGGCCGAGACGCGGCCGGTTCAGGCCGATCCAACGCGCCCCCGCGCGCGCGACGCTACCGGCAACGAGATGGACGCATGGGGGCTGCCACTTGCCGGCCCGCTGCGCGCCGTGCGGCTGGCAGAGCTCGGAAAGCCTGATCCCAATGTAGAGCCGGGGGCATGGTCCTCCGCCGACGCCGGGGCGGATGATGCCGACCCGGCCGCGTCGGGCACAGAGGAGTAAATCATGGTCGACGCGATCAAGGTCATCCTGGCCAAGAAAGAAACCACCTACGGCACCGATGCTACGCCCACCGGCGCGGCCAATGCCATTTTGACCAGAAACTATAGCTCCAAGCCGATCGATACCGACCGGCTTGAGCGCAACCTCGATCAGCGCGTCTTTGGTGCGTCCTCGTCGGCCACGTCCAATGAGCGGCGCACCATCGCCTATGAGGTGGAGATTGCCGGATCGGGTGCGGCCGGCACGGCTCCGGCCTGGATGGAATTGCTGGAGGCCTGCGGCATGGTGCCGCCCGTCCTGACGGCGGGCGTCAGCGCCGTTCAGCAGTTCGCGCCTCCCGGTGCGGACGCTTCGGCACTGACCCAATATGACTATATCTCGGATCAGCGCCGCAAGACGGTGGGCAGTGTCGGCACCTTCAATATCGACCTGACGGCGGGCGCCTATCCCTTCTTCAGCTTCAACTGGACGGGTCTGGTCCCGCCCGGAACCGCCTTTGACAAGTCGCCGGCCCCGGCCACGACATTGGCGCGCTGGAAGAAGCCCCTTGAGGTCAATATCGACAACACGACCCTCTCGCTCGACGGCTATTCGCCGCGTGTGCGGTCGTGGCAGGCGCAGGCCGGCGTCACCGTCGCGCTGCGCAACCTCGTCGGTTCGCGCTATGTCCGGCGCGGTAATCATGCGCTGACCTCGACTCTGCTGATCGAGGCGCCCGATATCGCGACCAAGGATTTCATCACCAGCCTGCGCCAGGATGATCTACTGGCATTCGACCTGACTCATGGCGTCGAGGCGGGCGGCATCATCAACTTCGCGTCGGCCAAGGCACAGATTACCGACATCACCGAGAGCGAGGAGGATGATATCCTCATGTGGACCCTCGCCCTGACGCACACGGTCGATGACGGCGCGGCGGACCTCATCATCACTGCAACCTGACAACCGAGAGGCTGTGATGCCTCTGCCGGCGTCCGGGCTGGCAGGGGAGGAGCCGGATATGGGGCGGGCGGGGCCGCGACACCCGCCCGCCCAACCAGAACCCAAGGATCAGAGCATGTTCAAAGTTGTTTCGGAAACCCTGGCCTGGTGGCCTGTGATCTTCGCGGGCGTCACCGAGGAAGGCGCGGTCGTCGAGAACAAGATCGAACTGCGCTTTCGTATCCTGGACGAAGACGAGATCGACGAATTCGGCGCCGCTGCTGCGCGGGCGGTCGCGGGCGCCAAGGGCGGTGGCGTCAGCGAGAAGAACAGCGTGCGCATGCAGAGGGTGCTTGAGCCGGTCGTGCGGGACTGGCGCCTGGTCGCCGGTGCCAATGGCGAGCCGATGCCCTTTGGCGAAGCGAATTTCCAGGCGCTGCTGCGCGTTCCCAACGTCTTTCCCGCCATCCTCGGTGCCTATGGCGCTTGTCGTGCCGGCCGTGAGGATGCGCGCGCGGGAAACTGAAAGCCGCCGCGCGCGCCTGGGCCAGCGGGCGCGGCGGCGTGAAGCCTAAAGCTGATGATGCCATGACCCGATCTGCTCAATACCCGGTCTGGATGGAAGAGCGGATCAAGTCCGACAGCAAGGTGCTGGAACTGGCGCCGGACGAGGCCAAGGCCTTTTCCCTCTTCGTCGCGCTCGACACGCAATGGGACCGGCACGCGATGACCGGTGTGCGTCTGGGTATCGACTATTCCCGCATCCCCGCCGTCGCCCAAATGATGGACATTGCCATGACACCTTCGCTGTTGATCGATATCCGCATCATGGAAGGCGCGGCGTTGGGTGAATATGCAAAGGCGGCGCGTCGATGAGCGATATCGTCGTTGGCGTCCGCCTCAATGCGGACGGGTCGGGGCTGGTTGGGCAGTTGCGCTTGTCGAAGGCGCAGATGGACGCGCTTCGCAATTCGCAGAAGGATGCCGCCCAGTCTGCGCGTGACCTGACCCAGGCAACCACTGGCGTCTCTGCCGCCCAACAGGGTGCGGCTACCTCATCGCGCGAAGCTGCATCGGCCGCAACTGGCGCCGCCGCCGCGCATCGCAGTGCTGCCACCTCGGCGCGTGATGTCACGACGGCGACCGCAAGTCTTTCGGCAACGGACAGAGCAGCGACGGAAGCCATCCGCTTGCTCACCAGCGCCAATGAGCAGGCCGCCGTTTCCTTTGCCACTCGGGCGACCGAAGCTCGCCGGGCCGGCTTCCAGCTTAGCGACCTGTCCGAGCGTTCGGAGGCGCAGACCAGGGCGGCGCGCCGTGAAGCCGAAGCGGCTGGCCAGTTGACCAAGAACCTTGCCCTGCAGCGCGCTGGCTATCAGCAGCTGGGCTTTCAGGTGCAGGACGTGTTCGCCAGCTATGCAAGCGGCGCACGTCTGTCTGTTATCGCGGCCCAGCAGATCGGGCAGTTCGGATCGGCGCTGACGCTCATCGGCCAGGCGTCCGAAGGCGGCAAAGGCAAAATGGCGGCGTTCGCCAGCTTTATCGGCGGCCCCTGGGGCATTGCGCTTACCGCTGGCGTATCTGTTGTCGCGGCGCTGGTGTCGGTCTTGGGCAAGGCCGCAGATGCAGCTGACGCCGCCAAGATCGGTGCTGATGGCCTCTCGGATGCGCAAGGCCTCCTTGGTCAAATGTTCGATCTGACCACGGGCAAGATCAAAAAGCAGAATGAACTGCTACTGATCAATGCACGCCTTATGGCGATCAACCTGCGAGCGGAAGCCCAGAAGGAGCGGTCGGAGGCGGTCCAGGGGCTTGAGGTCGCCTCGCGGGACATCCGGACTGTGCGTGCTGCTCCGGTCGCGGGCATAGGCTATGGCGGCGGTCAGGTTGGCGCCAGTTTCGAAAGCAGTGCGATCAGCGCGCTGGCGAAACAGGCGCAGGCAGCTATGCGGAACGCGGATGAGTCCAAGCGCAGCGACGCGCTTATGGACATACTCGCGAAAACCGAACGGATCGATTTTTCCGGTTCCAACACGACAGCTGACGAATTTCGACAGTATATCGTCGACCTCGCGTCTTCGACCGCGAAGGAGGCGACCAGTGCGCTCATCGACAAATCGCTTGCAGATAATGAGCTTGCTCCAGGCTTGCGGCAGACGGGTAAACCCAAGAAGGACAACAGTGCCGACAAGGCCGCAAGAGAGGCTGAGCGCCTTGCGGCCTTTGGTGAGCGGTCTGCCGAGGCGGTGGCCCGGTTGCGATCCGAATATGATCTGGCGCCGCGCGACATCGACCGGGCCGGGGAAGCCACGCGCTCGCTGGATGCATTGGTCGCCGATATCAACAAGCGGTTGGGCACCGCAAAAAATCTGACGGCCGAGCAGCGCGATAAGTTTATCGAGATCCGGGCTGAAGCCCAGCGCCTCAAGCCGATCATCCAGGAAAGCCTCGTTCGCCCGATCCTCGACATGATCGAAGGGCAGGAGCGTCAGGTGGCGCTGGGCAAGCTGCAGATTGCTGGCCGTCAGGCCGATGCACAGGCGTTGCAACTGACCTACACCCTTATGGACAAGATGGGTGTCGAGAGCGAGGATCAGCTTGCGACCGCTCTCGCCCAGCGCGGCGTGACGGAAGATCAGGTTCGGTCGCTCTACGCCAATCTGGATGTGATGCGCGAACAGACGCGGGAAATGCGCGTCCAGCAACAGCAGCAGGAAATGTTCCTGTCGGCGCTCGGCGACATGCGCGAGAATGTCCGCCTGACCCTGCAGGATTTGCGTAGCGAAGGGCCGAAGGCGGTCGCCGATTTCGCAAAGCGCAGCGTGGATGTGTTTGACCGGCTGTTTTCGGAAGTGGCGACAGAGAAGCTGTTCGGCAGCTTCTTTCGCAAGTTGGAGGATCAGGCCACCGGCGCTGACAAGGTCAGCAAGGCCGGCGACAAGATGGCCGAAGCTGTCGGCGAAGCGGCGGATCACATTGTCACCCTGGGCAAAGCCGCCGCGACGGCCGCAGGGCGTATGCAGGGCGGTGGGGCCGCATCTTCCGGTCTCGATCTGGATATGTCCGGGATCAAGGAAGAGGCCGCCAAGGAAGGTGACATCGTCGTCAACGGCGATCCCCTCAAGATGTTCAAGGGGAGTTTCCAGTCTGGATTTGAGGGCTTCTTCAAAGACCTCAAGACGGACTTCAGTGACATCTTCACCGATATTTTCGGCGACAAGGGCGTGTTCAGCGAGTCTCTGGGTAAGACGCTCGGCGGGCTGGCGGCGGGCGCAGGCACTGGCGCTACTGCCGGTAGCCTGGTCACTGGCCTGCTGGGCATCAAGGGCAGTTCCACCGGCGGCGCGCTGGGCGGCGCCATTGGCACGGCCATTGCCGGCCCGCTAGGCTCTGTGGTGGGTGGCACGCTCGGTTCCGTCCTGGGCGGCCTGACTAAATCCACGCCCAAGGCCAGCGCGACCATTACTGGTGGCAGTGACGACGATGTGTCTGTGTCGGGCAACAAGGATAGCCTCAAGAAGGCGTCGGTGGGCCTCGCCAGTTCGGTGCAGGAGACGCTCCAGCAGATCGCCGACCAGTTCGGCGGCGAGATCGGCAAGTTCGCCGTGTCGATCGGCATCCGCCATGGTGATTATCGCGTCGATACGTCGGGCAGCGGCAAGACGAAGAAGAAGAGCGGGGCCATTGACTTCGACGATGATGAAGCCGGCGCCATCGCCTATGCGGTGATGGACGCGATCACGGACGGCGGGATCACCGGTATTAGCGCAGCGATCCAGAAGGCCCTGCGCTCCAGCAGCGATCTGGACGATGCGCTGGAGGAAGCGCTCAAGGTTAAAGAGGTCGAGGAAATCCTTGGCGGCCTGGGCTATAATCTGGAAGCCCAGTTCAAATCGTTCGAGGCCCAGGCGAAAGAGCGTGTTCGCATTGCCACCCAATATGGCTTCGACGTGCTGGCGATCGAGAAGAAAAATGCCGAGGATCGCGCGGCGCTGATCGAGAGCATGCTGGAAGAGCAGGTGGGCAGTCTGCAGCGCCTGATCGAGGAAATGACCTATGGGTCCCTGTTCGAAGGGTCCGCGATCGAGCAGCGCGACGCCCTGCTGAAGGAGATCGCCCAGGCACAGGCCGATGTAGACGCCGGCAAGGATGGCGCCGCCGATACGCTGGCCTCGCTATTCCAGAAATTTCTGGAGGTGTCGGAAGACGCCTTCGGGTCGACCGCTCAATATGCCGCCGACCGTGACATGGTGCTCAAGCAGTCGCAGGCCGCGATCGACGCTGCCTACAAGCGGATCGAGGATGCGTCGAAGGCTGCATCTTCCACTTCGACGGCCACGACCAGTGATCCGGCACTTGCCGCGACCAATCAGTATTTCGACGAGAATAACGAGCAGAATGCGCGCGTCATCTCGTTGCTGGGCGACCTGATTGCCCAAGGGCAGCAGGTTGCGACCGCTGCCGCCAACGGCCTTAGCGCCGCCTCGCTGGCGAGGACGAGCTAGGGCCACGGCTCTTTCTCATCATTGATTTCAGGCCGGCGGTTGTCCGCCGCCGGATAGCGATTACGGGCGATCTCGCGCTCCATGCCATGCAGGCATGGCAAATTCAGCCCAACTCATCCTTTTCGAGGCGACGCCTCGTCGGCCCGATGACGGCGCCGACCAGATCGTGCGCCTTGCGGGCGGCGGTGGCGCCCGCCCTTATCATTATGCCGATGCACATTGGCGGGCTGGGATCGAGGCGCTGCCAGTTGTCATCGCGTCGCTCGATTATGACGAAGAGATTGTCGGCGGTGGCGTTACGCAGGCGGTGACCCTGACCTATGCGCCGGGCGCGCAGGCAATGCTGGCCGATCTCGCGGCGCATTTCTGGCCTGATGCGCCCTGCACCGTGCGTGTCGGTCCAGAGGGGAGCCTTCCCTCCGTTCTGGTCCAGGGCAAGGTGCTCGAGATCGCGGTTGCGGACGGCAAGCTGTCGATCGTGCTGGCCGATCCGGCGGCCGACATCATGAAGCCTTTCCCGCTGGCCCGCTACCTCGGCACCGGCGGCCTGGAAGGCCCAGAAGACTGGGAAGACAAGCTCAAGCACCGGCTGTTCGGTCGGGTGTGGAACCGTCAGGCCGAGCCGATGGACCCGGCCAACAATATCTACTGCCTCGCCGATCCGCGCCGTCCCCTGCAAGCGATCAGCGCGGTGCGTGATCGTGGATCGCCGGCCGGCGAACTGACCTTCCAGGCCTGGGCGGGAACCGCCGAAGATACGCTGGCCGCGCTCCAGGCGGCGGTCGCGCCAGCGGGCGGCGGCATCGTCTGCCCGTCGATCGCCTCCATCAAATGGTGGACCGAACCCTCGGGCGACTTGCATGCCGATGTCCTGGGCGAGATCGGCGCGGGCTATGTCGAGACCACGGCCGCGATCGCGGAGCGTCTGGTCCAGGAACTGGGCGGCCCGGCGTTCGCGCCCGGCATCGTCGGCTCGGCCGACAGCCTGCGCCCGGCGCCGGTGGGCTGGGTAGTGAAGGACGAGACCACCACGGTCGCCGCGATGCTCGACGAGCTCATGGCGAACGTCTCGCTGCTCTGGCTGCTGTCGCCGACCGGCGAGATACTCATCCGCCCCTGGGCCTGGGGCGCGAGCGTCGCCAGCGCGGTCAGCGAGGACGTGTCGCGCACCAAGGTCATCCGCCCGGTCGCCACCCGCAAGCTGGGCTATCGGCGCAACGAAAGCCGCATGGCGCGCGGCGACCTGGCCGCGATCGTGCTGGCCAATGAGGTCGCCTATCTCGACGGCACGCCCGCCCAGGACCTCCAGCCCGCTGAAGCCGGATCGACCCTTGGCGCGCCGTCCGGCACGCCGGTGGGCAGCATCACGGCCGATGACGTGGACAGCACGATCAATGCCGGCGGCGGTGTCGCGGAGAATCAGGTCAATACCTCGGCGATCCTGGACAATGCGGTGACCGAGTCCAACTTCGCGCTGCTCGACCTGTTCGGCGCGTCGGTCGGCAGCGACGACGATAATGTCTGGCGCGATTTCGCCTATATGGGCGTCTCGCTGTCCACCACCTTCACCCGGCCGGAAGGCGCGACCGATACCACGGCCGTCTTCCTGGTCACGGTGGTCGGCACCCGCACCGGCGGCGACAATGACCGTGTTTCGCTGCGCATGATGCGCGGCGACGGCACCGCGCTGCTGCCGGCCGAGCATGGCTATCTGCTGTTCGAGGGCGGCGGCAACACCGCCTATACCGTGCCCTTCTTCGATCCCGCGCCGCTCGACGGGACCAACAGCTACACCGTCCAGTCCAAGAATGTCGTGGGCCACCCGACTTGGGAGCGGGGAATCGTCATCCCCGTGCGGCTCAGTAAATGAAGCGCTGGGCTTTCATCCATCCCGCCTCGGGCGCGCTTGTCATGGTGACCACGTCGCCGGCATCGATGCCGCCCGCCCATCTCGATCGCCGGCCCGCGCCCGTGGGCGTCGATCCCGGCCTG
Source organism: Sphingobium sp. IP1 (assembly GCF_002708645.1). NCBI lineage: Bacteria > Pseudomonadati > Pseudomonadota > Alphaproteobacteria > Sphingomonadales > Sphingobiaceae > Sphingobium > Sphingobium sp. IP1. The sequence goes on along the minus strand of NZ_NOIW01000027.1, from coordinate 12,210 downwards.
CACTGGTGGAATGGCTGGTCCTTCGCGCCGCGCGCGGACGCGCCGATCGCGGCGTCGCTTGCCGGTGACCGCGTGTCGATCGACGCGCCGGCCGACGCCTGGCTGTCCCTGCCGGACGGCTCGATCGCCAAGGACCGCGACATCGCCGCGCCCGCCGGCCGCGCGCGCATTTCCCTGGTCGGACAATATCGCGGCGACGCGTGGATCGAGGTGGCCCCATGACCATGGTCGATCCCGTCTATGCGCAGTGGCTGATGGCCGATTGCCTCTGGACCCTCGCCAAGGATGACGTGCTCGATGCGCGCTGGGGCGAGAGCGCGCTGACCAAGGAACGGCAGACCACGATCGCCACCAAGGCGGACGCGGAGGAAGAAGCCGCGCGGCAGTTGGCCTTCATGGGCGGGCCGCTGGTGATCGACAGCCATTTGCTGCTGGGCCGCTGGGAGCAATATCGCGGCCAGGTCATCACCATCACCGGCAGCAAGCTTGGCTATGAGGCGGGCGTCGACGTGTTCGTCCTGGGCGCGGAAGATGCGCTGGCGGCCGGCACCAGCCGCGTTTCCGTGCTGAGGAGGCTGTAGGCCATGGCCAATATCCTCATCACGGAGCCGACGCCGATCGCCGCGATCGCCACGTCGCGCGGCACCGGCGCCGCCAATCTGCTGACCGGCGATCCGCGCGAGATCTGGCTCGACAGCGAGGTTGGCAGCGTGGCGGTGATCGACATCGATCTTGGCGTCGAGCGGATCATCGACACCGTCTTTCTGGGCTGTCTGTTCGGCGCGGCCGACGCGGCCACCTGGTGGATCAAGGGTGGCCTCGCCGCCTATGAGGAACAGACCATCCTCGACACCAGCGCCCTGCGCGTGCCTGAACGCGACTGGCGCCGCCGCACCATGAGCCATGCGCTCTGGTTCGGCCCCGAGCAGCTGCTGCGCTATATCCGCATCGGCGTCGAGCAGCCGGCCGGGGCCGAGCCGCTGGCGATCGGCGCGCTGATCGTGGGCGATGGGTTTCAGCCCAAGTACAACAAGGAATGGGGATCGGGCCGGGCCGTCAAGGACATGTCCACCGTCACCCGCCTTGCCTCGGGCGGCGTCGCCGTGGTCGAGGGCGGGCGCTATGCCAGCTACAGCTGGACGCTGGGCGACCTGTCCGAGGAAGAGACGGATCGCCTTTTCGAACTGCAACTGGCGGTGGGCGAGTCCCGGCCGCTGCTGGTGGTCGAGAACCCGGATCGCACGGCGGGGCTGCGCAACCGTATCCATTATGGGACGCTTACTGGCCTGCGTTCCTATGATCGTCGCAACGCGGTTCAGACCAGCTGGCAGCTGGCGATCGACGGTTGGGCGATCGAGCCTGATCCCGTCCATCAATCACGCACCATCCCCGTCCTCACGCTTGGCGGCGAGCCGCTGACGCTGGGCGGCGAATTTCTGACCCTTGGAGACTGACCCATGAGCAAGGCGATAGAGAGCCTCTCACCGGCGGATAAGGCGGCGCTCAAGGCGGTGCTCGATCCCATGTTCGAAGCCACACTGGACGCGCAGATCGCGGCCATCGGCTATTGGCGTGTCGATAGCTATGCCGAGCGCGGCGAGATCGACCCGGCCTATGGCGACCGCTGCCGCGTCGTCAACGCCACCGAGACCGCGCCGGGTGTGTTCGGCCCGCCCAGCCGGGACTTTGTCTACACGCAGGGGGCGGGCACCGGCGGCGCGGATGCATGGGTCGGCCAGCAGACCGACGCCGAGCAGGACGCCATACTGGATGCGGCCTTCGCGGACATCGACGCGAATATCGCCAACTTCAATGTCGAGCTAGTGAAGCGCCAGCATGTGGTCGAGACGATGGCCCAGCTTGGCGCGATGACCGGCGACTATCTCTATTATGGTCGCCATGTGTACGTGGTCGAGGCGCTGCGGGAGTTTGTCTACACGAAGGACGGCAACGGCCCCGGCCAGGACGCGTGGCTGGGCTATATCAGCCGCTCCGAACTCGACAGCGAATTGGCCGCCGGTCATGCGCGCGATGATGAGCTTTATGGGCTGATAGACGATATCCAGCCGGCCGACATCGCGGCGCTGACCGCCGCGCCGGCCTATGGCGAGCTTGGCGCCACGACATCGTCTGTGGCCCTCGCCTGGTCGATCCTGATCGCGGATGGCACGCCGCTGGCCCAGGCCGTCAGTTGGGGCAGCCAGATCGTCCATCTGGACGGCGGCGCCCGGTCGCTGACCATCCCGCCGCCCGCCTGGGCTGCGCAAACGCAGGTGCTGGTGATCGGCGACAGCCTGTCCTCTCCGGGCTATTCGGATGCGCTGGCGGCGGCGACCGGACTGGCCGTTACCCGCACGGCGCTGGGCGCTCAGACCAGCTACAAGCAGGCTCTGCGGGTCGGCGCGGAGCCGCTCTATGTCACGCTGTCCGGCAACACACTGCCGGCGTCGGGGACCGAGGCGACCGTCACCCTGCTCAACGGCGCGGCGCCCGACCTTTCAAATCCCGCCTCGCTGTTGACTACGGCTGCGGGCGACACGGGGCCGGGTCACCATATCAGCGGCACGATCGCCGGTACGGCTGTGACTATGTCCCATTATCCGGCGACTGCGCCCAACGCATACAAGATGACGCAGGCGGGCGGCGCGCCGGTCACCGTGCCGGTAGGCTCGCTGTTCGTGCCCGACTGGGCGACGGCGACGCGCACCCATGAGCTTTGGATTTGCGTGGGTAGGAACAATGTTGCCGATCCGGCGCGGATCAAGACAGACATCACCGCCATGATCCGCATGGCACGCGGCCAGCGCATTATCCTGTTCGGGATCATCAATGCGCCCGATGAGCCGACCGGATCGGCCAATCTCGCCACCATCAAGGGGCTGAACGACTGGATGCGGTCGACCTGGCCGCAATATTATGCGGTCGACGGCAGTGGCCGCGATCTGCGCCAGGCGCTGCTGGCGAGCGGCGGGAGCAGCGGCAACGATCTGACTGACCGCAACAATGAGGTGATCCCGCGCAGCTTGCGCGTGGCGGCCGATGACCTGCACCTCAATTCTACCGGCTATGGCATCTGGGCTACGCTGGCGCAGGCTTTCCGCACCGGCCAGACCGCGCCCCCCGCCAGCATCGCGGACGGGACGGTCATCACCCTCAACGCCAATGGGCGGTTGCGTCAGCTGACCTTTGCCAAGCTGCCGCGCCGCTTCTGGGGTGTCAGTGCCAATGCCGCGCTGACCGGGGCACAGGTGATTGCGCTGGCGGGCAGCGAGCTTTCGGCTCCTCGGGGCAAGACGTTCAGCGTCACGGCGGCGGACCAATATGTCTATTTCGCCTATCTCGCGAGCCTGGGCGATCCGACCGGCTACGCGATCGGCGGCTTTGCCGAAAGCTACGTCAAGACGGTGGTCAGCGTCACCACCGCCGCCGGCCACACCGCCGACTACATCGTCATCCGATCCACCAACAAGCTGACCGGCACCGTGCCGGTGGAGGTCAAATAATGGCTGATATTGCGAGTCCGATTAAGACGTTGGGGGCGTTCCCTGCGGTCGACCCGACCGTCGCGGCGATCGGCACCGCCGACCAGATTGCGGACGGCGAAACCAAGGTCAGCATGACGGTGGAGGAACGGGAGAGCTTGGCGGGTATAGCAGTTTCTGCGGTTAGACCCGACGTAGGCTTCGTCCCTGTATTCCGGGATGAGCCGTTCGCATTTGTTGCCGCAGTCGATGCTTCGCTGAAACCTGTTCTCGGCTCGGATTTAAAGGGCGACTTGATTGCCCCTCCCACCGATCCGAACATCAATTTGCCTGCTGGAAAGATTCCGGTATTCGCTGACGAAAATGTCCTCTCGGCGGAGCAGGTCGATGGCACCTATCGCGTGATTTTCGGCGTGGCCATCGATGGAACCCTGATAACTCAGCTGGCGGTCGTGACTATTGCGCCGATCTTTCTGGACGAGCCGTGGCTGGTCGCTGATGTCGATGCCGCCATGGGTGTTATCTCCGGCGTCATGAAGGACGGCACGCCCTATCCTCGGGCCGCTATCCCCGAACAAGTCTGGATGCCTTACATTGACGCGGCCGGTAATGTGGCAGTTCTCAGTGAAACGAGGTCGGTTCGCGTGGCGAAGCCTCAAGGCACGTTGCGTTCCGCCGCCGCCATTTCAGCCGGTGGCATCGTTTCTTGGGCGGACGATCAAGGCGGCGCGCGGCCAGAGTTGCGCAAGTTCAATGTTTCCGGATTCGCCTCGGTGCCGTCCGCCATCACCCGATTGGTCATGATCCCCCAGATGGGCCAGTCGAATGGGATCGGATCGGGCGGCTGCCCTAGCGTAACACGCACGCCGGTGCGCCCCGGCCGCGCCTTCATGTTCAATGGCGGCGCGCGGGTCGTGCAAGGCGATGCTACGCTCAACAACTGGGAGCAAGGTTCGGCCAACAATAATGGTCAGTTGCGCAGTATCCTTGACCGTCAAATTCTGACGCTCACCGATCTCTTTGAGGCTGACGTGTTGGTCAGCGCACAGAGCAATTGGTATGGCGAAACGTCATTGTCTGGCGCTGCATGGTCGATGACGCCAACACTGGCGTCGAACATCGGGCTGCTGATGGCTACCTTCGCCATCGGCGGCGCATCGCTGTCTCAACAGATGCCCGGCAGCGCGATGTACAAGAACGTCATTCGTGCCGTCGAGCGAGCCAAAGCGCTGTGCGATATGGCGGGTATCGTCCTTGAAGTCCCTGCGGTCCTCTGGAACCAAGGCGAGGCAGACCGCAATGGTAACACGGAGACTTATCGCACTAACTGGCGCGCGCTTCAGGCTGCGCTGACCACGGACATCAACGCAATCACCGGCGGGGTCGGTGAAGTGGTGATCGTGTTCGATCAGAACGCCTCTTGGACACAGAGCCGGGCAACCGGTGATCTGCCAGCGGCCCAATTGGCGGAAGCCATCGCCAATCCGACCAAATTTCAGGTTGTGATGCCACAGTATATCTTGAGCTACCGCACTGATGGTATTCACACAGATAACGTTTCGATCCGTAAGCGCGGCGAGTATGAGGGACGTGCGCTGGGCAAAATTCGGGCTGCCCAACAGGCTGCTACGCCGCTCACAGCAATCACTGGTGGCGCGCTCATTGTCACCGGAGTAGTCGCCGAAGGGGCCGCTCTTACGATCTCGACATCCGCCGCATCACAGCTGGTAATCGACACCACTGCGGTCGCCGATCCCGGCCAATACGGTCCGCGTGTTTTTGATGCGTCGGGCAACGAGATCACGTTGTCCGCCATCGCCATCTCTGGCTCGTCACAGATCGCAGCAACGCTGGCATCGCCGCTGACGGCAGGCGTCAGTTATTGGCTCGGCGTAGCCGACAAGGGGGCAGTGGGCGCCAAGGCTGGTCCGACGACAGGGCCGCGATCCTGCTTCCGGGACAGCTCGACCGATGTTGGTTCGGACGGTGCCCCCCTCTTTAATTGGGCATCGGTTCAGCAATTCCAAATCCAGTAATCTAAGGAGTCACTTATGGTCACCATTCCTCTTGCCACGATCCAGCCCGGTATCACCGCTCCCGCTGGAAACCCCGCTCTCAATGTCGATGCGGTGGACATGGCCATCTATAACATGCAGGCGACGCTACTTTCGTATGTGCGTGGCAAGCGCCTTTCGGCGGCTAACGTCGCCTTCAAGGACAGGGTGGGTGTGTCGGTGAGCGCCGGCGCGGGGGCTGCGTTCACGGCGGCTGATCCAGCGATGAATGACAAAAATTCGCTCAATCTAGCGGCGGCCACCAGCCCCCAAGTCCCGGATATTGCCGAGTCCGCCAGTTTTACCTTTGTGACGCCAATCCTTCCAGTGGGCTACACGGCTGCGGGGACAAGCTCGAACCTGTTTGGATCATCCGGCGGCGTGGTTGCATACGTCGATGGCGAGACGAGTTTCGCGCGTCTGGTCGTGTCGGCGAACTGGAACACGGCCGACGGCAATTGGCCTAACCCCGGTCTGGCGCTCAATACCAAGGCAATCTTTTGGATCAGCTACGATTCGCCAAGCAAAACGTGGCGCTACGGCATCAACAGTGCGACTGCCGCGGGCACCCTCGCTGGGGTGGCGACGAGAAAAGAGCTTCTCCCGACTGACCGCTTTCGGCCGTTCGCATTTACGAGCGGAGCAAACATGGCAAAGGTCAAGCATTCGGGCTGGGCGATCTTCAACACCGCCTACGGTGCGGGCGGGACGAGTGATGCAAAGTTCGCGGCGCTGATCGCGGCGTGGAAAACCCATATGGGCATTTAACATGCCCCCATCTCAAGGCGGGCCGCGACCCGATCCCCGCGCTGAATGCTGACTATGAGCGGGTGATGGCGCGAGGCGCATTCGCCTGACCCAATGATCCCGGCGCCTGGTTGCAAGTGAGGGCAGGCGCCGGGATCGCTGGCAACCGCTGAGCAGCCAGCAACCCGCGCGTCGTCACGCTTGGGCTGACCGGCTGATAGCACAGGGACCGCCAGCGCCAAGAGGCTGGCTCTTTCTCATTGTTGGACATGCCTTTGACGACGCTACTGCGGACGCGATAGCGTGGCAGCGAAGGAGAAGGGCGATGGACATGACATACGAAAAGGTGAAGCTGGTCCAGCGGGCCGAAAAGAGCATTGGGGAATCAGGCAGCGCCGTGTTTGTCGTGCAAGGCCAGAAATTCGAGGTCACGGACCTGAGTTGGAATGACAAGTCTTGCATCATAGGCGCTCAGATCGCGGGCGGGCAGATACTGTTTCTGGATGCATCCGATCCCTTCGCTGTCATCGTTAAAGGCTAAATAGCAGGGCGGGTGTCCCGCGCCGGATACCCGGCCTTGATATCCTCCTCGGTCATGCCGGTGGCATGGCACAGCTATCTACCCGTCTCGTCGGCGGCGGTCTGACCGCAGCGGTTCTCGCGATCATCGCGTCCATTCTCAATGTCGAGGGTGGGTACGTCAACAACCCCGCCGATCCGGGCGGCGCTACCAATCATGGGATCACTGAGCGGGTCGCTCGGGAGCATGGCTACAAGGGCGCCATGAAGGACCTGCCGAAGGAATTCGCGCAGAGCGTCGTCTTCGTCGATTACGTCCAGGCACCCGGCTTCGATAAGCTGATCGAGCTATCGGCGCCGGTCGGTGAGGAGGCTGTAGACAGCGGCGTCAATACCGGGCCGGCTCAGCCGTCGCGCTGGCTCCAGATCGCGCTGAACAGCCTCAATCGGCAGGGCAAGGACTACCCCGAACTGGTCGTGGACGGAAAGGCTGGCGCCAAGACGATGGCGGCTTATGCCAGTCTGCAGAAACTGCGTGGCAAGCCCGAGGCGTGCCGGATGCTGATCAAGCTGATGGATGCCCAGCAGGCGTCCTATTACCTCAAGCTCACTGACGGCAACGGCAGCCTCGAAACCTTCATGCCCGGATGGGTGATCAACCGCATCGGCAATGTACCGTTGGAGCGCTGCCAGTGAAGCGGCGTCAGATCGGACTTGGTGTACGCATAGCGGCGGCGATGGCCTTCGTTGGGCTGGGCCCTGTCTTCGACGCCATAGCGTCGATGCCGATCTTCTCCGTTCGCGCCGGCTACGCCAACCGCCCGGTGCGATCGAAGCGGCCTCAGGCCAGTCGGCCGAAGAAAGTCAACCGCAACCACATCAGCCGTCGCACGCGGCGCAAGCATCGCAGGAGCAAATGATGCGTATCAAACTTCCCTTGGGGCCAATCGCGAAATGGGTCGGCAACGTCATCCTCGCCGCCGCTGCTCAGGCCGTGGTAGATCGACTGACGCGGCCTCGCGCGAAGGCTGAACCGACTGGTCAACCCGTCGCGCGTCAGTCGCAAGATGACGCTGTCCGGGAGGCGGTCATGGAAGCTCTGGAGAACGGCGCGCTCTCTACTGCCGGCGTCGGCCGAGCACAGATGGAAGCCTTTCTGGCATCTTCCGACAAGGCACTAAAAAAGGCGCCTGAAGCGCCTGTGCAAACCCTCTTCAACGACCCCGCTTCCGGGTAATTATTTGCGCGAATTTCTGACGCGCTACGCCGACTTTTTTTCGCGGACTTTTTTTCGCGCCTTTTTTTCGCGCTACAACCAGCAACTGCGCCAGTGGATCGGCCTCGCGCCGTTCTCCTGCTCGATTACGGACCAGATTCGCGCTCGTGCGCAGCATGTCGGCGCTTGTCATTGGCTCACGCTCCTGCGATATTCGTTCATGAAATGTTCTATTCGTCTCTTTACCCGATCGCCCGGATCGCGCCCCATGCGCAGGTCGAAGACCAGGCGCGGATCGCGCACGGCATCGCGGCCAAATCTGGTCGGCGCTATCTGATGATCCCGCAGGAATTTCTCGATCGTGCGCAACAGCATGGACGGAACTCTCCTCTTTCGAGCCGATTCGCCCCCTGCGAATCGATAGGCAATTTCCTATCTCATATTCATTTTCCTACTTGTCTAGGAAAATTCCTATCATTATGGATGCAACATGGATGAAGCGCAGGACGCCCGGACTGCCCTCGATCGGCTGATCGTCGAACGCGGGGAAAATTATGCCGATCTGTCGCGGCTGATCGGGCGCAATCCCGCCTATATCCAGCAGTTCATCAAGCGCGGCACGCCGCGCAAGCTGGACGAGGCGGATCGCCGTATCCTGGCGCGCTATTTCGGCGTGGCGGAAACGATGCTGGGCAGTCCTGTGCAGGCCGGCGCACCGATCCCGCGTGTGCGCGGCCTGCCGGCGGTGGTGGTGGTGCCGCGCCTGTCGCTTGGCGCCTCCGCTGGCGCGGGCTCGCTGGATGAGGATGAGCGCACGGCCGGCGTGATGGCGTTCGATGCGCAATGGCTGCGGCATCTGGGCGTGCGGCCGCAGCGCGTGTCGATCATCCGGGTCGATGGCGAATCGATGGCGCCCACGCTCAACGATGGCGACGACATCATGGTCGATCATGAGGATGACGCCGATCGCCTGCGTGATGGCGTCTATGTGCTGCGGCTCGACGGCGTGCTGATGGTCAAGCGGGTGGCGATGGGGCCGTTGCGCGGCCGGTTCAGCGTCTTGAGCGACAATCCCCATTATCCCGACTGGACCGATATCGATCCGGCGATGGTGGCGATCGTCGGCCGGGTCGTCTGGACAGGCAGGCGGCTGGTCTGAGAAGCCTGATCCGTCTTTGAAAGGCGCCGTGCCTTTCCTATGTCCAGGAAAACAGGGGAAGGCTGGATCATGAACGATAATGGCGCGGTGATCCGCAAGGCGATCGAGTGGCGTGGCGCACCGATGGCGCTGGCAACCGTCGTGTCCACCTGGGGATCGGCGCCGCGTCCGCGAGGCAGCCACATGATCGTGCATCAGGATGGCCGGCTGGAGGGCAGCATATCGGGCGGTTGCGTCGAAACCGATGTATTGCAGCGCGCTGCCGAAGTGATCGCCGGCCGGCCCGGCCATGTTGCGCGCTATGGCGTGGCCGATGGCGATGCATGGGAGGTCGGCCTGCCCTGTGGCGGGGAGATCAGCGTACTGGTGCAGCCGGTGGGCCAGGGTGGCTTTGCCCCCGACCTGTTCGACCGGATCGCGTCGGACAGCGCGCGCGGCCGGGCGCTCACTTTATCGACCGATCTGGACAGCGGCGTCACCCGCGAGGGCGTGGTCGAGGGACAGTTCCTCAACCGCTATGATCCGCCTCGCCGGTTGCTGATCGTCGGCGCGGTGCAGATCGCCCAGTCGCTGGCCGCGCTGGCACAGGCGATCGACGTCACCCCGGTGGTGATCGACCCGCGCGGCCGTTTCCTGACGGCGGAGCGTTTCCCCGGCATCGAACTGGACGATCGTTGGCCCGATGCAGCGATCGCTGCACGCCATCCCGGCGAATCCACCGCCGTCGTGACCTTGAGCCATGACATCAAGATCGATGACCCCGCGCTGATCGCGGCGCTCGCCGCGCCGACCGGCTATGTCGCGGCGCTGGGATCGCGGCGCAGCCATGCCGCACGGCTCGAGCGGCTGGCGGCGCAGGGCTTCGGCACGGACGACCTCGTCCGGATCGACGGGCCGGCGGGGCTGGACATCGGCGCGATCGGTGCGGCGGAAATCGCCCTGTCGATCACCGCCGGCATGGTCGCCGGCTTCAACGCCCGTCGCTGATCAGGCGCAATCGCTCAGCAGCATTTCCCGCCATTTTTCCCGCCATAGCGCGCCTCCTGCCGATTCCGGAAAAAGGCGGTGCGATCCATCGGCGCATGGCCGGGATGATGGTCGCGCATATGGCGCAGATAGGCGTCATAGTCGGGCTGGCCGACCATCAGATGCGCCATGCGCCGCAACGTCTGGAAGAACGGACTCATGGTGTCGTGACCAGTTGCGCCGGAATCTCGCGCGCGGTCGGCGCGCCAAAGCGCCGGGCAGCGAGACAGGTGCGGATGGTGAAGACCAGCAATGCCAGCACCACCGCCAGGAAGATCGCGACCAGCCCGGCGTCGACATAATCGTTGAACAGGATCTGGCGCATTTCCGCCACCGACTTGGCCGGCGCCAGCACCTCGCCCTTGTCCAGCGCCGCGCTATATTTGGCGGCATGGGCCAGGAAGCCGACCTTCGCATCGGTCGAGAACAGTTTCAGGAAGCCGGCCGACAAGGTGCAGATCAGCAGCCAGGCCGCCGGCACCATCGTCACCCAGGCGAAGCGGTCGCGCTTCATGCGGAACAGCACGGCGGTCCCCAGCATCAGCGCGATTGCCGCCAGCATCTGGTTGGAAATGCCGAACACCGGCCACAGCGTGTTCACCCCGCCCAACGGATCGGTGACGCCCTGATAGAGGAAAAAGCCCCAGGCCGCGACGCACAGGCCGGTGGCGATGAAGCCAGGCAACTGGCTCTTGCTGTCCTTGAAGCTGGGCACCGCCAGCGCGATCAGATCCTGCAGCATGAAGCGGCCGGCGCGGGTGCCGGCATCCACGGCGGTCAGGATGAACAGTGCCTCGAACAATATGGCGAAATGATACCAGAAGGCCTTCATCGCCGGGCCGCCGAACACATGGCTGAAGATTTCTGCCATCGCCACGGCCAGCGTCGGTGCGCCGCCCGCGCGGCTGATGATCGTATGTTCGCCGACATCCTTCGCCGTCTGGACGATCAGGTCGGCGCTGATCGGGAAGCCCATGGCGGTGACGGCGGCGGAGACGCTGGCGGGGTCGGTGCCGATCACCGCCGCCGGGCTGTTCATCGTGAAATAGATGCCGGGGTCCAGGATCGACGCGCCGACCAGCGCCATGATCGCCACGAACGCCTCCATCAGCATCGCGCCATAGCCGATCAGCGGCGCGTCGCTCTCGGTCGCGATCAGCTTGGGCGTGGTGCCGCTGGCGATCAGTGCGTGGAAGCCGGACACCGCGCCACAGGCAATGGTGATGAACAGGAAGGGGAAGAGGCCGCCCGACCAGACCGGCCCGCCGCCGGCAGCGAACTGGGTGACGGCGTGCATCCTGAGCGGCGGGGCCATGATGACGATGCCGATCGCCAGCGCGGCGATCGCCCCGATCTTGAGGAAGGTCGACAGATAATCGCGCGGCGCCAGCAGCAGCCACACCGGCAGTACCGACGCGACCGCGCCATAGCCGATCAATATCCAGCAGAGCTGCACGGGCGTGAAGGTGAAGATCGGCCCCCAGACCGGCGATTGCGCGATCGCCTGGCCATAGACGATCGCCGCGAGCAGGCCGATCAGCCCCAGGATCGACACTTCGCCGATCCGGCCGGGGCGGATCCAGCGTGTATAGGCGCCCATCGCCATGGCCAGCGGCACGGTGGCGGCGACGGTGAACATGCCCCAGGGGCTTTCCGCCAGTGCCTTCACCACGATCAGCGCCAGCACGGCGAGGATGATCACCATAATCATGAAGGCGCCGAACAGCGCGATCGTGCCCGCGACCTGGCCCATTTCCATGCGGATGAGCTCGCCCAGCGACTTGCCGTCGCGGCGCATGGAGATGAAGAGGACCATGAAATCCTGCACCGCGCCCGCCAATACGACGCCGGCGATGATCCACAGCGTGCCGGGCAGATAGCCCATCTGCGCCGCCAGCACCGGCCCGACCAGCGGCCCCGCGCCGGCGATCGCCGCGAAATGATGGCCGAACAGGACGGTACGGTCGGTCGCGACATAGTCGAGGCCATCGGCGCGGCGGATCGCGG
>NZ_NOIW01000268.1:0-706 GCF_002708645.1 Sphingobium sp. IP1 | reverse complement strand
CAATCTATGTTTTATGCATATGTTGGGTAATTTGATTTGTTTAGTTGCGCATCTTGTAAATTGATGATTTCGAGAAATTATAATATCGGATATTGAGCTTTGTGGATTGGGCACTTGCGGTTGCATTGCCCAATGGCTTTGGGCGCTCTCGAATGGCAACTATCCGATCATGCGATCTGTGGCTGTGTGTGCCGGGTGGCTGCTCAATGTAGCCTTCGCTCTTGTGGGGCTCGAGATGGCGCGACCAGGCTCTGGCCCATTGAGTGCGGTTCCATAAAATCCTCGAGGGTTTGGCGCTCCCGGTTCTGTAATTGCAGGTCTGCGGACTTCGGCATCGGTTGCAGTTGCTTGCCGAGAATCGGGTCTGGCTAGTGAATTAACTCCAACGTTTGGAACCCGCGATTTCGAGCGGCGATAATGTCGTCCGGATTGGCCTTCCAGATGAAGGGCTTGGGGTTGTTGGCGTTGTATTCCCGGATGAACCGGTTGATGGCCGCCTGAAGGTCGACGATAGAGTGGAAGACGCCGTGCTTAAGAGTCGGTTTCGAAACTCACGCTGACCGAGCCAAACGGCGTAGCATGAGCATGGCGGCGGCGGCGTAGAGGAAGGCTGCGGCGGATTTGAGGGTGGCTTCCACGTCCTTGGCCAGACGGCGGTTTCGATTGACCCAAGCGAAGAACCGCTCGACCACCCAGCGCCGAGGGA
>NZ_NOIW01000267.1:0-720 GCF_002708645.1 Sphingobium sp. IP1 | reverse complement strand
AGACTGTTGCACCCCGGGTCGATCGACATGCCGACGTGACCATTGCCAGAAAAGGCGAAGCATGATGAAGTAGGAAATACCAACGTCCCGCCCTGCCGCAGGGACCTCAGCTAGAGAATGTTCGAAAACCCGCCACTAGACGAGCGCGAGCGCCTTTAGCCGGATGGCCTGGACATACGCGCCCGCCATCCGGTCGAAGGAGCAATCGACCGGCTCTAGTGGTTCGAGGTTTCGACGCCTCGGCCCGCCTGCTGGCGGACGCGGCAACTCATAATCGAAAATGACGCAAATCCAAGCACTCTTGTCATCGGCCTGGATCGGACCCGCCGATAGGAAGCGCATGGAGCGCTGCCTACGGCGCCGGAAATCTATGGCGAACAACTCGTGGGCGCGTCCAACCAATAGGGAACCACCCCAGATGAGCACACATCTCGAAAGGATCGGTGAAGCGCTCGTCCGCAAACTGGGCGGCCACTGGAGACACGGGAAAGGCATGTGCCGCTGTCCCGCCCATCTGGACAGAAAGCCCAGTCTTTCGATCCGGGTCGGGACCAGTGCGCTCCTCTACAAATGCTGGGCGGGTTGCGATACGCGCGACGTCATTCGCGAAATATTGAGACTCGATGAGAAGGCTCTCGATGCCATCGAGACGGACGTGCCGGCTCCTCCGTCTTTCGCGACTGACCTGTGGCGTCGGCAGCGTGCCCTCCATATCTGGGA
>NZ_NOIW01000266.1:0-750 GCF_002708645.1 Sphingobium sp. IP1 | reverse complement strand
CCCAGCGCCGAGGGAGGACGACGAAGCCGGACTGCCCGGCGATCTTGCTGACTATCTCGACGGTGATGCGGGTCGCCTCGGTGACACGGTGATGGTTATAGCCGCCATCGGCCCAGACCTTCTCGATGAACGGGAAGAGGCCGCGCGAGATTTGCAGCAACGCGCCGCCGCCATCACGATCCTGGACATCGGCGGTGTGCGGCTCGACAAGCAGCGGCCTGCCGTCAGTATCGACCAGAGCATGGCGCTTGCGACCTTTGATCTTCTTGCCAGCATCGTAGCCGCGCGGTCCGCCGCTCTCGGTGGTCTTGACGCTCTGACTGTCGATGATGGCTGCGCTTGGCGAGGCGTCCCTTCCGGCTCGCTCGCGATCGAGCGCGACCAGCGCATGGTTGATCCGCTCGAACAGGCATTCGTCACGAAACCGGGCAAACCAGCGGTAGACCGTCTGCCACGGCGGGAAGTCCTTGGGCAGCAACCGCCATGCAATCCCGCCGCGCAGAACGTAGAAGATGGCGTTCACGATTTCGCGCATTGGCCATTGCCGTCGCCGCCCCGTCGTGCGCGCCTCGGGAACAAATGCCGCGATCAGCGCCCACTCGGCATCGCTCAAATCCGTCTGGTAACGCTTCGAAACACGCGTATGCTGCACGCGGGTGGCTGGGGTCCACATCAAGATCTCCGGGTTGTCTGCAAAACCCCCGGAATCACACGAACCTCAGCCGCTCAACCCCTTTCGAAACGGCCTCT
>NZ_NOIW01000265.1:0-775 GCF_002708645.1 Sphingobium sp. IP1 | reverse complement strand
GGCTGCCGCACCCGCCACCGCCCAGACCGCGGCCCCCGCCGACGGCCCGTTGAAGGTGGAAAATTACTACCGCGTCAAATGGGGCGGGATGGGCCAGTTCCTGACCACCTATCACAAACAGCATGAGGCGTTGCTGCGCGAGATGATGCGGCAGGGCTATATCAGCGAAGTCACGGTCGAGATGCCCTTCACCCATATGGGCGGCAGCACGCGGTGGGACGTGCGCACCACCATCGTCTACAAGCATGGCGCCGACGGCGTGGGCGCGGGCGAAGCCTACAAGGCGGCGATGGCGGCGGCCAAGGCGCGGATGTTCCCCGACAAGGCGGCATTCGATGCCGAGGAGGCCAAGCGCATGGCGGTGACGGAAGATCATTGGGACGTGGTGCTGGAACCCGCGCCTTAATTTTAGAAAATGCGGGAACGCATTTTCTGTGCCGCACCAGCCTTCAAACGAGGCACGTGACTCGTTTGAACCCCCACCCGACCACCCATAGAATACTGACGTTGGGCGGTCGACTGGAGGATCGGGCTGGCCGTTTCGATTTTCTGCAAAAACCCTGACACGCCTTATGCAGATGAGGCATCGCTGCGGCGGACCGTGAAGCTGTCGCGATTCATGGGTGAAATGCCCCCTTTTCCTTTGCCCGAAGCCACGCCATGTTGGGGCGGAGTAAAGTGCATCGCGGGAGGCAGACAAACGCATGTTCGGCGCATTGTGGAATCGAATCTTCGGCAAGACCAACGCCCCCGAGCAAGAACCCGCCCTTCCCCC
>NZ_NOIW01000264.1:0-804 GCF_002708645.1 Sphingobium sp. IP1 | reverse complement strand
TAGGCCGTAAACTCATAAAAAGCCTTGAGGATTGGCGATTGGCGTGATTCAGAGGCCTCCAGAGTTGGAGGGCTTGATGGCACGGCGGCGGTACGAACTGACAGATCGGGAATGGGCGATTATCGAGCCGTTGCTGCCCAACAAACCACGGGGCGTGGCGCGGGTGGATGATCGCCGGGTTCTCAACGGGATTATGTGGCGCTTTCGCTCAGGAGCGACGTGGGCCGAAGTGCCCGAACGCTACGGGCCTTCGACAACCTGTTACAATCGGTTCGTCCGCTGGCGCAAAGCGGGGGTCTGGGACCGGCTTCTGGCAGCGGTTTCCGCCGGATATAATGGCGAACTGGTGATGATCGATTCCACCTGCATGCGCGTCCACCAGAATGGTGCGACGGGCAAAAAGGGGGAAGCTGCGATCGTGGCATGGGACGTTCCCGGGGCGGTCTTACCAGCAAACTCCATGCTCTTGTCGATGCTGACGGACGCCCTGTCGGCCTGAGACTGACCGGCGGGCAGGTCCATGATGCCTGTGAAGCCGAAGCGCTGATTGAGGCCATTCCCGAGGGCGCAACCCTGCTGGGGGACAAAGGATATGACAGCAACGCCATCCGTCAGGCCGCTGCTGCCAGGAACGTGTGGGCCAATATTCCCAATCGATCCAACCGCAAGCAGCCCTTCGCCTTCTCGCCGTGGCTCTACAAACAGCGAAACCTCGTCGAACGATTCTTCAACCGCATCAAGCAGTTCCGTGGCATCGCCACCCGCTATGACAAAGACCCTGCCAACTTCCTCGCAGCCATCAAG
>NZ_NOIW01000263.1:0-851 GCF_002708645.1 Sphingobium sp. IP1 | reverse complement strand
TGGCAGCGCCGCCCGCCAAAAGCTGATCGAGAAGCTCATTCGGTATGGCAGGTTCTTTGCGTCGTGACATAGTGGGACTCCTTGTTGCCCATTATGCCCGGCCACACACGGAAATCCTGACAGTCCCGTTCTCGATCGATCGAGCCGCTACGCCACGGCGAGGGTGCTAGCCCGGCATAAGCAGCAATCTGGCGCCGGTTGTCGAAATGCCGGAACAGCCCTTCGCTGGCGAGGACGTTCGCAAACTCCGGGCCTATGCCCTTGAGCATGGTAAGCGTGGCTTGCGGCAAAGTCTCGGACATGTCGTCACGCTCGGCCTCAACGCATTTGATCTGCTTGTCGAGTAGTTCAAGACGATCAAGCTCGCGACTGAGCTGCGCCTTGAGATGCGAAGGCAATGGCTTACCGTCGCCCGTCTTCATCCCCTCAAGGCGTTCACGCCGCCCCCGTCGGTTTGGCTCATAACCCCGAATACCGACGCTGAAGAGCAGGCCTTTGATGCGGTTTGTGTGCAGCGTGCGTTCCTTGACGAGCACCCTGCGTTCCCGTCCGATCCGCCGGCGGTCCTCGTCTTCGACCGTTGGCACGCGAACCATCGAACATACCCTTGGCTCACCGCGTATCCATGCCATCAAGGTACGAACCAGCGCCTCGCCATCAATCCTGTCAGTCTTGGCCCGTCGGTGTCGGCGCGACACTGCAATCGAAGCGGCATCGACCACATAGCCCAACTTGAACAGTGCTTTTGGAAAAGGCATTTTTGTTCAATGACATGCACGCACCGGCGCGAGTGTTACCACTACATTTTTGGGTTTGGTTGAGCTTGCAGAGGCTTAGGTTCGCGGCGGCAG
>NZ_NOIW01000262.1:0-882 GCF_002708645.1 Sphingobium sp. IP1 | reverse complement strand
GGCTCTGTTGCAAACTCTGACACGGTTTCCAAGATTGGGCTCATGTACTGTCAAGGTCAGTTGCGATGAACGATTTCAAAGGACGGCATTTTACCGGCGAGGTCATCCTATGGGCGGTGCGCTGGTATTGTCGATACGGCATCAGCTACCGTGATCTCGAGGAAATGCTGTCCGAGCGTGGGATCGATGTCGATCATACGACGATCTATCGCTGGGTGCAGCGCTACGCGCCGGAGATGGAGAAGCGTCTCCGCTGGTTCTGGCGGCGCGGCTTTGATCCGAGCTGGCGTCTGGATGAGACCTACGTAAAGGTGCGGGGCAAATGGACCTACCTGTACCGGGCGGTCGACAAACGGGGCGACACGATTGATTTCTATCTGTCATCGACACGCAGCGCCAAAGCGGCGAAGCGCTTTCTGGGCAAAGCTCTTCGTGGCCTGAAGGACTGGGAAAAGCCGGCCAAACTCAATACCGACAAGGCACCCAGCTACGGCGCAGCAATCGCTGAGCTGAAACGCGAAGGCAAACTGGCGGCGGAAACCGAGCACCGGCAGGTGAAATATCTGAACAACGTGCTCGAGGCCGACCACGGCAAGCTGAAGATGCTGATCAAGCCGGTACGTGGCTTCAAGTCGATGCCAACGGCCTACGCCACGATCAAGGGCTTCGAGGTCATGCGCGCCCTACGCAAAGGACAGGCCCAGGCATGGTGCCTGCAGCCAGGTATCATGGGGGAGGTGCGCCTGGTTGAAAGAGCATTCGGAATTGGACCCTCGGCCCTGACCGAAACCATGATTATGCTCAATAAGCATTTCGCCAATGCTGCCTAATCCCCCAACTGGGTGACGCCGCGCGGCCGTGCCCCATGTTTGCAACAGAGCC
>NZ_NOIW01000261.1:0-886 GCF_002708645.1 Sphingobium sp. IP1 | reverse complement strand
GGGGCGGCACTGGCCGATGCGCGGCAGGGCGGGGGCGAGGGCATTCGCATCTTTTCCGCCGAAAAGCGCAGCCGCCAGCTCGACGCCGACCAGCTGGAAACCGACCTGCGGCTGGCGTTGCACCGGGGCGAGATCGGCATCGTGTTTCAGCCGCAATATCCGGTCTATGACCATCGCATCAGCGGGGTCGAGGCTTTGGCGCGGTGGAACCATCCGATCTATGGCCCGCTGGGGGCCGGCATATTGTTCGGCACGGCGGAGCGGTCCGACTATATGCTGCCGCTGTCGGCGCATATCCAGGCCGAGGCATTGCGGCAGGCGGCGGCCTGGCCGAGCGCGCTGTCCAATCTGCGCCTGTCGATCAACGTCACGGCGGCGGATATTTCGCAGCCGGGGTTCATGGTCGATTTCCTGGGGCAGGTGGACCGCAGTGGCTTTCCCCGGTCGCGGCTGACGGTGGAGATTACCGAGAGCGGGCTGATCCAGGATGTCGACGCAGCGGCGGCGCTGCTGACGGCACTGCGGTCCGAGGGGCTGGCGGTGGCGATCGACGATTTCGGCACCGGCTATTCGAGCCTGGCCTACCTCAAGGGCTTGCCGCTCGATTATCTGAAGATCGACTCCAGCCTGGCCCAGGATATCGCAGGATCGGCGCGGGACCGGATCATCGTGCGCGGGGTGATCCATATGGCAAAGTCGCTGGGCCTCAACGTCATCGCCGAAGGGGTGGAGACGGAGCAGCAGCTCGACCTGCTGGCACGGGAAGGTTGTGATTATTATCAGGGCTTCCTGCGCTCGGCCGGCGTCTCCTCGCCCGAACTCATATCGCTGGTGCTACAGGGTTAGGCCGACCTTTCCGATGAGGGCCGAGCCGGCGTGGCGCGCA
>NZ_NOIW01000260.1:0-907 GCF_002708645.1 Sphingobium sp. IP1 | reverse complement strand
AAGCCACCGCGTATTTCGCCAGGGATGCAAAGTGAGATACGCGTTTGTTGCCGAGCATCGTGACCAGTTCAGGGTTCGGTCGATGTGTCGGTGCCTGCGCATCCAGCCAAGCGGCTTCTATGCTTGGCAGAAGAACCCGCTGAGCCAGCGGGCTCGGGACGATGCTCGTCAGACAGAGTTGCTGCGGCAGGCCTGGAGCGACAGCGGTAAGGTCTACGGCTATCGCAAGCTACACGATGACCTGCTGGATCATGGCGAGACCTGCTGCCCCAACCGCGTTGCCCGGTTGACCAGGCTGGCGGGTATCAGGGCGCAGGTCGGCTACAAGCGCCGGCCCGGCAGCTATGGTGGCAAACCGTCCCTGGCGGTCGACAATACTCTGGATCGTCAGTTCGACGTCGCAGCTCCCGATCGGGCTTGGGTGACGAACATCACCTACATCCGCACCCTGGAGGGCTTTGCCTATCTGGCTGTCGTGATCGATCTCTATTCCCGCCGCGTGGTGGGCTGGTCGATGCAGAGCAGGCAGACCACCGATGCGGTGCTGCAAGCGCTGCACATGGCGGTATGGCGGCGCAAGCCGAAGCAGCGGGTGCTGATCCATTCGGATCAGGGCTCGCAGTTCACCAGCATGGACTGGGCGGCCTTCATCCGGGCTCACAATCTTGAGCATTCTATGAGCCGGCGTGGCAACTGCCAAGACAACGCCGTAGCCGAGAGTTTCTTTTCCTCGCTCAAGCGTGAGCGCATTAGGCGCCGGACCTACAAAACACGCGATGAAGCCCGGCAGGACGTGTTCGATTACATCGAGATGTTCTACAATCCGGTCCGCAAGCAGGTCAGGAACGGGATGCTGTCCCCCGCACAGTTCGAACGGCAGCAGATTTTGAAAGCAGAAGGCGTCTAG
>NZ_NOIW01000259.1:0-1015 GCF_002708645.1 Sphingobium sp. IP1 | reverse complement strand
GTTTCCTTGTGCACGTCCAGACCGACGTATTTTACTGTCTCCGTCATGACTCGCCTCCAGTGCTGACAAATCCATCGTCAGCATCTCAGATTTGAGCCCTCGAGGCTCCGGCAGTCATGGGGTCTAAGCGCCGACAGACCCGCTCAGGTGTCGGCAAACACCTCAGTCCGTCCGAAAACTCAGCGGCATGTCGTGTGGCGGAGAGCCGAAGAGCGCTGGGCTCTGGAGATGCTGGTTTTTCGACGTGGAAGGCTTGGAGACGGTCTGGATCAGCCATATCGGGACGTATGACGCGCTGTGGCGTCGAAAACGGTGAAGGGCGCGCCCATTTCAGGCCTGCACGGCGCGTAGCAGGGCCGGAATACCGAGGATGTTGATGGCCCGCCTGAGATTGTAGGCGAGTGCTGTCAAGCTGAACTCGGCATTGACGTTAGCGAGCCCCCGCATGAGGAAAGCACCTTGGTTCATCCACTGTTTGATGGTGCCGAAGGGATGCTCAACCGTCTCGCGGCGCCGGTCGATGATGTCGGGCCGGACAGCAAGCCGTTCCGCCATGCACTCGAGCACGGCTTCGCCTTCCCAGCGGTCGATGGTCCGCCGTACACCTGACGCGCATTGTGGTTTGAGCGCACAGTCCCGGCACGCCCGCGCATTCCCGTAACGGACGTTCACATGCCCGTTCTTTTGTGAACGCGTAACCCTATTGTCAGCTTGCCAGCACTGGCCGCCTGAGAGTCGGTTTCGAAACTCACGCTGACCGAGCCAAACGGCGTAGCATGAGCATGGCGGCGGCGGCGTAGAGGAAGGCTGCGGCGGATTTGAGGGTGGCTTCCACGTCCTTGGCCAGACGGCGGTTTCGATTGACCCAAGCGAAGAACCGCTCGACCACCCAGCGCCGAGGGAGGACGACGAAGCCGGACTGCCCGGCGATCTTGCTGACTATCTCGACGGTGATGCGGGTCGCCTCGGTGACACGGTGATGGTTATAGCCGCCATCGGCCCAGACCTTCTCGAT